>JBMFGW010000077.1:0-19250 GCA_049977145.1 Phycisphaerae bacterium | reverse complement strand
CACGCCACTGGAGTATCGATGTCAGGGTGACACTTCTACTTCGGCTAACAGGGTGACATTTCTACTTCTTGACAACACTTGGTAAGCGAACGGTACCGAAATTACTTCCCAAAACCCCGATACGTCGCGGCCTTGGGGCATGGATTCCGGAGCGTCATGCTTCCAGTTAAATGTCTTATTTTATGCCGCTCGGCGATGGCTGTGAACGGCATGATGTTTAAAGAGCTTGATTCCACCAATCTCGAAGCTAAGGTGGCGATGGCTTGTGGCGGATCAATCGTCGCCAGCGCCAACTCGCGTTTTTGCGGTTGTAGACGCTTAATAGGTGGTGGGGGGGATGGGACGTTTCGGTCGGTCGTGGAAAAATCCAGTTGGTGGCTTGTGGCTTAGCGTGGCGTTGCTATTACGGCAAAAGCATACGCGCCCGCGCCGCTGGTGGTCGGCAGACGGTTCCCAGCGGGGAGCTGTGCTTACGCACGGCGAATGTAATGGATGAAATAAATTAAATAATGTTTCAGGGCGGCAATCAATACTCTTCTTTCCGTCATGTTGTTGATTCCATTTTTACGCTTAGCACACACCGCTCCAAAGAATATCCGCCATGGCATCCTATTTCCACGCATGCAGAAACTTCCAGGAAAATCGCCTGGAATCATACGACGTTATCCTTGGGAGCCGCGCGACAGGGTCTCATGCGCGCAGGGCTTGCTGATGGCGGTATGCCGCCGGGGAATCATCGCACGCAGAATTGCGTCCAGCACCTGGTTTAATTGTTTGCCGATATCCTCGGCGAGAAAGCGCAGCACGAGATAGCCCTTTTCCTGTAAAAGCTGGTCTTTACGCCGGTCCCGACGATACGCATCAGGATCGTTCAAATGCTGGGGGCCGTCAATTTCAATGACTAAACCTGCCTGCCGACAAAGCAGATCAACTTCCATTTGGCTCATTGCGTCAAATGCAATAGGCAACTGGACATTGAGTCGAAAAAGTCCCGCCGTTTGTTCAAGTGATTCCAGCCGATGAAAAAGAAATGCCTCCGTCGCGCTGCGGGCAAGATTTTCGTGTTGTGCGCCCGGCATAAACTCTTTGGCGATGTGAACAAAAAGGTTGCCCAGTGGTATATCCACGCCATCCCGGATGAGCCGTTGAACACTGGCGGCATATTCTTTTTTCCATTGTGGATCAATCGGCAGGGGTACTTCCGGGGGCCAGCCCGGTACCGCGCTGCCAGGGAGTAAAAGTTTATATCCCACCGCCTCATAACCGTGGCAACGCCGATCAAACATTTTCGCCAACATGGGGTCATTGAGATCGGCGTAATCATAAACGCGCACTTCGCGTTTGCCATCATGTAAACGGTGAAGACGGCCAACATACTGGGCGATGGTTCCGTGCCACGAGATTGGTAATGTTAGAAAAAGCGTGTCCAGTCGAGAGTCGTCAAAGCCTTCACCAATATACTTGCCGGTGGCCAACAGAAGTCTTGGTTCATTCCCGGCAAGCGATGAAAGTTTGGAGGCAATATTGCCGATTTCTTTTTTACCCATGCCGCCGCGTAATACAAATAAATTTGGGACGTGCGTAAAAAGTCGTGCCGCCAACTCCGTCAGATGCGTGTGGCGTTCGGTCAACAGTATGGGCGATCGCCCCTGCTCCATGGCGTGTAACACATCCTGGCAAATCATGGCGTTGCGATCCGAATCAGCTATAAGCTCGTTATACAATGTCTGAAACCGTTTGCGAAAATCCCCGTCCACCGGGGCGCTGGAACGAAAGCCGGTGGGGCGCACCATTACCGTGTGTGCAAATGGCCGGTGTGTTGCCTGTTGCTTGGCGTCAACGTGATGCCGAATCGGGCCGCACTGCATCAAAATGATGGGATGATGGCCATCCTTACGTGTCAATGTTGCCGACAGTCCCAGGACAAATTTCGCTTTGGCTCGCCGTGTCACCTGTTCAAAACTATGGGCGGATAAGTGATGGCACTCATCAACAATAATATGGCCATAGTCCGCGAGGCGGTCATCCACCACACCCTTCCGAACCAGGCTCTGTATGACCGCGACATCCAGAAGCCCATTGGGTCTTTTATATCCACCGCCGATTCGACCGATGGATCTAATCGGAATATTCAAAAATGTGGACAACCGGGCAACCCATTGTTCCATCAGCTGCTTTCGGTGCACGAGCACCAGCGTGTTGACGCGACGTTGGGAAATCAGCCATGCCGCGAGCACGGTTTTTCCAAAACTGGTGGTAGCGGACAACACGCCCGTATCATAGGCAAGCATAGCCTTCGCTGCCGTGTGTTGCTCGGGACGCAAAATTCCCTGAAACACGGCATCCAAGGCTATGCCCGCATGACGTTCATCGCGGATGGTCGTGATAATTTTGAAACGTTGAAACAACTGCTGCACCGCTTCCAAACATCCGCGCGGTAGTGCGATATGTTTTGGATGATCTTCCGCACAGCCGATAACACGCGGAATGGCGTATGTAGGCAATCGCATAGCCTGGGCCTTATAGAATTCTGGATTTTGAAAGGCGGCCAGCGCCACCAGTCTGTTTCGCAAAGCCGGTGGCAGAGTATCTTTGGCAATATAAATATCATTACCCAGAACGAGTTCAATACTTGCCGGCAGTGGGCCGGTAACGGGAGGCTCGCTTCGACGACGCGACGGTGGCAAGGTCCACGGGGATGGATCATCCGGTGTCGGTTCCGCCACTGGAATCGCCATCACACGGCCGTTGGCTTGCGCACGTTGAACGATTTCTTCAACACGTGAAGGAGCTATCCGTGTCACCTGGGACAAGAACGACCATTGATCAGGATACGGAATCATACGGTCGTCCAGAAATATACTGTTTCCCTTTTGCCGCGCGATTTTTTGCAGTGGCAGGGCAATGAGGTTGCCGAATCCGCCACGTGGAAGCGTATCTTGATTCGGAAAAAATCGGTCATACGAATCCAACCCGATCTCCGGACGACGTTCCATTGTCTCGGTAAGAATGTAGGATCCCAGCCGACGGGCCAATGCGGCGGGTAACGCCTGAGAAAAAAACAGCCATATATGGCCGCCATTGCCGGATCTTGATCGCTCCAGGTGGGCTGGCAGGTTCAGCTTGCGGCACGACTCAAGAACTGCTTTCACATCTTCCTGCCAATTGGCTTTGTCAAAATCCGCCGCCAGAAAAAAGCATGTTTCGTCCTGCAGCATTGGATAAACGCCCATAACAAACTCTTTGCCATCGCGGTTTTTTCCGGACAGATGCTGGCGGACAACTTCATCCGTGACGGGTAAAAAGTGGCTATTGGCGCACTGCATGCACTTGATCTTCGGCTTTTCACAGATACCACGAACCCATTCATGGCCGCAGGCTGGTTGATACCCCGATTTGCCCGTTTTTCGGCTCTGGAAACGCTGTGGATAAGCATCTGTGCGTCCACGAAACAGTGAGCGAAATAAAGAAACTTTTAATTCAGGTGACGAATCACGGCTTACCGGCCCAACGGGCTTTTCAAAATCCAGACATTGGCTTGGAAGAACATGTAGTTCAATTGAATTTCTCATCTGCCGCCGTTCAAAACCTTTGGCACAGCATAAGCGTAGTTGACAGCTTTGATATCCGCAATGGCCAGCCAGCGTAGGCCAGCCAGCGTAGACACTTAAGCGTGCAACGCAAGCGGGCGAGCGAAGGCCCCAGTCGGGTTGCGCCAGGAGATCGGCATAAGCCCCCACGGCACCGGACGACCAACACCTTCACTTCTTCCCGCAGGCCCGTGAGCGGCTACAACCTCTCAAAGGCGCGGGCTGGGGCGCGCTACAGGCTGCCGGCTTGGCGCAACATGCCGCCGTCAATAAAGAATGTCGACCCCGTGCAGTACGCCGCCTCCTCCGAAGCCAGAAATACCGCCAGAGACGCAATTTCTTCCGGCTTGCCCCAGCGGCCCAGCGGAATTTCCGCCAGCAGCGCATCTTCCAAGGTCTTGTTGGCTTCCACGTCGGCGTCAATGGGTGTGAAAACGGCGCCCGGGCCGATATTATTTACAGTGATCTTGTGGGGTGCCAGTTCCACGGCGATGGTGCGGGCGAGCATCCGTATGCCGCCCTTGGAAGCGCAATATGGGGCGTTGGTGGGCATGGGCAGGTCTTCATGCACGGATGAAATATTGATAATCCTTCCACCTTGGCCCTGCTTGATCATTTGCCGCGCTGCAACCTGTGCGCATACAAACGGTCCAATCAGGTTGACCGCGATAATTTTTTGCACTTGTTCCAGCGGAAATTCCACAAAAGGGTGTTTGAACTCGATACCGGCATTGTTGACCAGAATATCCAAGCTGCCAAACGTTTTGACCGCTTGATCCACCATTGTCTGCACCTGTTGCGGATTGCCAACATCCGCCGCTACAGCAATGGCACGTCCCCCAACGGCCTTAACGGCATTTAACGTCTGATCCGCCGCTCCGGGATTGCCGACATAATCCACTACCACCGCCGCTCCTTCTTTTGCCATGCGGATGGCGATGCTCTGACCAATGCCCCTGGCGGCCCCCGTGATAATGGCAACTTTATTCAGTAATTTCACAACACACCTCTTAGCAAATCCTACCCCGTCCGCATACACTGCGCCAGCGAGTTGCACGCGGACGAAATACCAACCGTATTATAGACAAACCGCGGACAACGAACAATTTATGGTTCTGTGGTTCGGTTCTGTGGTTCAGTTGCAGCGAAGCCACGCCGGGCGCATTTCGGAAAACTGGCATACAATATACTGATAGTGTTATAGTACGTTTGACAGCGATTGTGGCGGCGCGATGGTAAGCGGCAGTGCGATCTGAAAGACTCGGTGAATGTATGGATCAGTTACCTGCTGAACTCGGGAAACACCCGATGCTATGGTTTTCCCGCGCCGGGCTAATGGAAGTGGATCGGCGGGCAGTGGAGCAGTTTGGCATTCCAATGGTGGCGTTGATGGAAAATGCAGGCCGACAGGTTGCGGACATTACCCGTTCCTACACGCTGGAAGGTTCCGCGGTATTGATCCTGGTCGGGGCGGGAAACAATGGCGGAGACGGCCTGGTCGCGGCGCGGCATCTGGCCAATCGGGGTCATGCGGTGCGGATCGTGCTGATTGCGGAGGAAAGTAAATTCAAGGGTGCAGCGCAGACGCAACTTCAAATTGTCCGGTCAATGAATCTTCCGGTTCAGGTATTGCCGCAGTCTACTCAAGCCTTGTCGCAATGGCTGGAACAGAGCCATGTTGGCGATGCTGTGATTGATGCCATGTTTGGCACCGGATTGAATCGGCCATTGGATGGGTTGGTGCGGGAACTTATAGTAAATCTCAATGCCGCCGGACAGCGTGTGGTCAGCGTGGATCTTCCATCGGGTTTGGATTGCGATACCGGAAAGCCTCTGGGAGTTGTGGTACAGGCAGCACATACGGTAAGTTTCTGTGGAATGAAAATTGGTTTTGATTGTCCGGAAGCCATTCGTTATCTGGGGCAGATATCTATTGGTGATATTGGTGCGCCGCTGGCGCTGTTGCAGGCGTGCGCGGAACGCGGTGGAACGGCGTGCTCCCTGTGTTCGTAGACAGCTCTGTACCAGATGGGTAACTTATTAAGGGTTTAATAGCATTCTGGTACCGTGTCGGCACCGGCAATGGATGCGTATGTTTAGTTTCATTATAAACGGAGAAACATTATGTCTCGAACTCAAGGTCGGCAGTATCCTCGGCGCGATGTGGTAAAAGTGGCGGCAGTGACAGCGGGTATAACGATGATCGCTGCGATCATGGAAAGTTCGGCGGTATCAGCGGCGGCATCGGATGATAAAGTCGTTCGGGTGGAAAATCTGGACTTAAGTCAGATGATACAAGGATGGGGGAATCCGACCAAAGATAAAAGCGTTGGCGGCAATACTTTGACAGTGGGGGGCCAGACGTATCAACGTGGAATTGGAACGCATGCGGCAAGTATATTCCGTATCAATCTCAAAAAGGCGGCGGAACGCTTTACCGCCAAAGTGGGCCTGGATGATGAGGCCACCAAACAAGGTGCGGTCATATTTGAAGTTATGGTGGATGGCAAAATCAAGGCTCGTACTCCGGTGATGCGCGTGGGAGATGCCGCCCGTGAAATCAGCGTGAATTTACGGGGGGCCAGGGAAATGACACTGCTGGTGGAACCGGGTGTCGCCGGCATTGATTTTGATCATGCGGATTGGCTGGATCCGGTTATCACATTAGCCGCGGATGCAACTTCCCGCCCCGTTGCTCTACCGCCCTATCCGGGAGCCAATGATTATCCTGAAATTGCCAGTGGTGATCCGGAGACACCGGAATTTCACGGGCCGAGGGTATTTGGTGCCACGCCGGGGCATGATTTTCTCTTTAAGGTGCCGTATACGGGTAAAGCGCCCGTTACCATAACCGCTACGGGCTTGCCGGAGGGTTTAGTGATGGACGATAGCGGCTTGATCACCGGGAAAATTAGCCAGGCCGGCGAATATAAGGTCAGGCTTACAGCAAAAAACAGTCTTGGCACGGCCCAGCGCACGCTGCGGCTTGTGGCGGGCGAACATAAACTGGCGTTGACGCCACAGATGGGGTGGAATTCTTGGAATGCCTACGGCATGGACAATGACGCCAAACGCACCCGGGCCGCTGCGGACGCCATGGTAAATAGCGGCTTGGCCGCCAAGGGCTTTATGTACATCAACATTGATGACGGCTGGCAAAATGGGCGCGATGCCGATGGCGAAATAAAAACCACGGATAAGTTTGGTGATATGAAAGCGATTGCGGATTATGTCCACAGCCACGGCCTGCGATTCGGTGTGTATTCCTCGCCCGGCCCGAAAACCTGCGGCGGACATACCGGCAGCTTTGGCCATGTAGTGCAGGACGCCAACACCTACGCCCGCTGGGGTGTGGATTATCTGAAATATGACTGGTGCAGCTATAGCGACGAAGTGCCCCACCATCCTGACCTGGAACAATTTATCAAACCTTATAAGCTCATGGGTGAAGCGCTGCTGAAATCCGGACGCGATATATTTTTCAGCCTATGCCAATATGGGATGGGCCACGTTTGGACATGGGGCGGTAAACCGCCGGTATGGGGCAACAGCTACCGCATCAGCGGTGATATCAATGACTCATGGGGATCCATGACCAGTAACGGCTTTAACAGTGATGGAATGCTTTTTCCGTTCGCCGGACCGGGGCATTGGAACGATCCGGATATGCTGGTGGTTGGCTGGGGATATTTTGAAGATGGCCCATTACATTGGACCAAACTTACGCCGCATGAACAACTTACGCATATTACCCTGTGGTGTATGTTGGCCGCACCGCTGCTGCTGGGGTGCGATCTGGAAAAGCTCAACAAGTTCACCACAGACCTGATGACCAACACGGAAGTATTGGCTGTCAATCAGGATGAACTGGGCGTGCAGGCGCAACGCGTGGACCGACAGGGAACCATTGAAGTTTGGGCGCGTCCGTTGTGGGACGGCACGGTTGCCGTAGCGGTATTCAATCTTGGAATCGTTCCCAAAACCGTTACGATTCCCGCATGGGATATGCTGGATCCGGTGCTGCGGCGTGGCGCAAAGTCGTTGCGGGGAAAGCAACATGTGCGGGATTTGTGGAAGCGCAAGGACCTGGGGAAAAAAGCGTCTTTCAGTGCGGAAATTCCGCTGCATGGCGCGGTGATGTTCAAAGTCGGCAAGCCCGATGTGGCCGACGATTAACGATTAAAAGTAATGTCGCGCATGGCGCATTGTCGAGGTGCCGGCTTGAATTATCATGATCCCGCCGGTACAGGAAACGAACCAAGGAGTGCCGGTTATGATGCAGCGCAGAGAAGTTATTAAAGCGGGTTTGGCGGTTGCCGCTTCCGCAACGCTGGCGAATATGGCCGCCCCGGTGAAGGGACAATCCGCTGCTCTAACCGCCGCGATCGCGGCTATAGGCCCGCGCCGGCGTGAGCTGCTGGATGCTAATTGGCGATTTCAAGCGCTTGCCGCCAAACCCGCTGATCATGGAGCTCACGGCACGGCGGTAACTTTCCCGCAGGCATCCGCACATTTCAATGATGACACATGGCGTTTGGTGCAATTACCGCATGATTATATTGTGGAAGGCAAATACAATCCGAAGGCCAGTAAAAGCCATGGCTTTTTGCCGGTCTATCCCGCCTGGTATCGCAGGCATTTTTCCCTGGGTACAGCAGAAAGTGGGAAATCCGTCTGGCTGGATTTTGAAGGGGTATATCGTGATGCGCATGTGTACCTGAACGGAAAATATCTAGGGCGACATCAGGGTGGCTATACGCCATTCCGCTTTGATATTTCCAAAACCGCCAATTTTGGCGGCGATAATGTGCTGGCGGTGTATGTTGATCCAACGGAATTTGAAGGCTGGTGGTATGAAGGTGGTGGCATCTATCGGCACGTCTGGTTGAACGTGGCCGATCCGGTGCATGTGATACCGTGGGGCGTTTACGTCATCAGCGACGTACATGATGTGCTCACGAATCCGTCCGCTGATTTAACCATTCAGACTAGTGTGGTCAATGAATCTTCAGAACAACAGACCTGTAAGATTGTAACGGTCATATCCGACCCGCACGGACAAAGCGTTGCCAATATCTCCAATAAATTGGTTCTTGCGGCGGGCGAATCGGGCGAGATGACACAAGTTTCCGCTTTGAAAAATGTGGCGTTATGGTCGTTGGAAAATCGGAATCTCTATACGCTGGCCACCGAAGTGTATCGCGGTGGCACACTGGTGGATAGCCATCGTCAGAGATTCGGCATTCGCACCCTGCGTTATGACGCCAAGAGCGGATTTTATCTTAATGAGCGGCATGTCGAACTTAAAGGAACCTGCAATCACCAGGATTTTGTTGGCGTAGGCATCGGGGCACCGGACAGTCTCTGGTATTGGCGCGTGCGCAAGCTTCAGGAAATCGGCTGCAATGCCATACGCTGCTCGCATAATATCATGGCCCCGGCTTTTTATAATGCCTGTGATGAACTGGGCATGTTGGTCATGGATGAAAATCGGCGGCTTGGCGACGATTACGGCCCCAAGACCGCCGTGGGCGATCCTTATAAAAACATGTGGCATGTCGATGAAATGGTACTCCGTGATCGCAACCATCCCAGTATCATCATGTGGTCGTTGTGCAATGAAGAGTACAAGGTTCAGAATTCGCACTATGGCAAGAAAGTGTTCGCGGCATTGATGAAGTCTGTGCATAAGTATGATCGCACGCGGCCAATAACCTGTGCCATGAACGGCAACTGGGGAAAGAACAATTTTGGATGGGACGCGGAGGCAAATTTCCATCGGCTGCATGGCTTTGAGACAGTGGAAGATTTGCAGGGTTGCAATTACGCGCCGCACCATTATGACAAGTTTCACAAGGCCTATCCGCACCTGAAAATGTTCGGCAGTGAAATATCCAACTGTACCAGTGATCGTGGTGTGTACAAAACTGATATAGTTCTCGGCCACGTCAGTGCTTATATCAATAAGGCGGAAAAGGCCTGGTCCGCCATCGCACAGCATAAGTTCATGGCCGGCGGGTTTATCTGGACCGGTTTTGATTATCGCGGCGAGCCTACCCCCTGCGGCTGGCCGAGCATTAATTCACACTTTGGCGCTCTGGATATGTGCGGGTTTCCCAAAGATGTCGCCATGTATTACAAAGCCTGGTGGGGTGATAAGCCACTGGTACATATTTTTCCGCATTGGAACTGGATCGGGCATGAAGGCAAAACGATTTCGGTATGGTGCTACAGCAACTGCGATGAAATTGAACTGCGCGTCAATGGCACGAGCTATGGCCGCAAGAAAATGCCGCGTATGGAACATCTGCAATGGGATGTGCCATATAAGGCGGGGCATATTGAAGCGTATGGCTACAACAAGGGAGCTTTAACCGCATTGCATCGCATTGAAACCACAGGCCAACCGGCGGCACTGTTGCTGACGCCGGACCGGTATGTGCTGCGGGCGGATGGTCAGGATACTGTACCCATCGCGGTCACGGTGGTGGATTCCACCGGGCGCATGGTACCAACCGCCGGCAACAAAATTCGTTTCAGTGTCACCGGTGCGGGCACTAATTCCGGTGTGGGCAATGGCGATCCGGCATGTCTTGAGCCAAACCAGGCGAATTATCGCAGCGCATTTAACGGACTATGTATGGTTCTGGCCCGGGCTGATTATACCGGCGGTATTATCCGCGTGCGGGCAACAGCCGATGGCCTGAAACCGGCGGGGGTGGAACTATTGGTGAAAACGTAAACGGCCCCATCGGAACGGTAGCCGCACGAGCATGACTTTTGGCATGAAAGTCTATATGTGTATGAAAAAACAAAAGTTGGAGATTTTTTATGAAGCAGAGTTCACGTCAAGTTACTTCCCGCTTTTCATACTTGGTCGCGGCGTTTTCCGCCATCATCGTGCTGGTGGGGCCGGGTGGCTCGGTTTTCGCCGGCACGAGCACTATTTACAAGGATAACTTCCATGGCGGTGCTGCCCAGTCGCTGGCCGTTCAGGCCCCGCCAGTGGATCATGGCGCCAGTCCAACGTGGACTAAAACTTTCAGCAGCGGCCACAATGACACGGGCAAGGGACGACCGGCGGGCGGCAAGGGATTTCATCCGTTCTGGAAGGCCGACGGTACTATCATCGGATCCTACGATGGCAATGGTTATGGAGCCTTGGAAGTGGCAGGGCTTAACTTTCGGCCGGTACCTGGCCACATTTACACGCTTACCGCCAGGATAGCTCCGACCGCCTATGTTCCCGGCAATAATTCCCGCGATGGTTTTGTGGCCGTGGGCTTTATCAGCGGCAGTCAGGCCACGGGTGTGCCGCCATTTTTCAAGGGTCAGGGGCCGTGGATGTTTTCGCAATTTGGCGGGTCTCAAAACCACCCCACCAATATCGTGCAAGGTTTTTTTGGCCCCGGCGCCACCCACAATTGGACGTTCACACCAAAAGTGTTGGGCGATACTACGGAAATTGTGATTAATACCACGAAAGCCCTTTGGGTTGCTACCGAGTATTATAATGGCGTGCAAAAAGGGGTTTGGGTTTACGGCGGAAATAACGACACCACCAACCCGACGGGGATTACCCAAGTAGCCATCGGTGTTAATGGCCAGAGCGCGAAGATTACCTATTTCAAATTGACGGATATGACGGATCCTCCTTTGCGCAACCTGGTGTTGCCCAAACTGGCCCGGCCATATCCGACCTTTCAGCCGAAAATGCCACCACCGGCGCGGCACTTGTATGTGGCCAACATTAGTAAACTACCTGCGGACCAGCAGCGGCTGCTGGTGACGCTGCAGGGCCTTGTAAATCGCACGCAGCCGCGAATCTATCTGGTGTGGGGGCCGGATGATATATTTTGGCTCAAGCAGTTGGAAAAGCAGGGCGCTACCGGTAAGCCCATACCTGTGAAACATCCGCTGTCATTGGTCAAGATTTTTCGCGGTTCCATCCATGGCGCGGTGATTTCGGACCCCAAAGTTTTTGATTCACCCGATATCGCTGTGGATGTGGCGACGGTGGACAATCTGGTGGTAGCCACGCCGCAATTGGCGCGGCGGTTACATCTGCCGATCAGGGTGGATTTGCGGGGAAAGTTTAAAAATGACGTGGGCGCGCTAAGGTATCTGCGGACTAAATTGGTTCCGCGCATGAATCCTTACCTGTTTTTATGTCTGGACCCGGCTATCCTTGGCGATGGCGCGGCGGATCAAATTATTGCGGCCCGCGGTATTACCTTCTGGGTCACCGGACGTAATGCGCAGCAGGAACCCGGTGCGGACATGGCCGGCGAAAAATGGCAATTGGAGAAACTTTTCGCCGCCACGCCGCTGGGCGGAGTGGTACGTGGTTTCTGGTGGCATGGCGTCGGTATCGGATTGGGGGAGGGCGGAGGTGTCAAAATGGGATCGGAATTCGGTAAAGTTACGGTGGTCAGCGATGATGTCCATAATTTTTCGGTCTTTAGTGGTGTACGGATCCCATCACTACAGCAAAAATTTGCGCCGCCGCCCAAGTTGAATCCTTCCAAGTCCTATATATCGGTAACTATATCCGACGGCGACAACCTGGATACCTGGCAGAGCTTTTTTCAGCATTGGTTCCAAAGTCCCTATCACGGTAAATTCGCAGTAGGCTGGGGCATGGGACCAACGCTTATTGATGTGGCTCCAACGATCGCGCAATGGTATTACCACCAAGCCGGGCCGAAGGATGAATTTTTAGCGGATGTTTCCGGCCTCGGATACATCCGGCCTACGGAATGGGCGACCCGATTACGCAACCCTAGCGTGGCTTTTCGGTATTTTTACCGCTGGACCTGGCATTACATGCAACGTATGGATATGAAAACCCTGCGGCCCATGCAGGCTTGGGGACGCAAGAATTTAGATATGCCAACAATTACCCGGATAGCGGCGGCGTTGCCGCGGGTGAAATTTCTAATGCCGGATTACGGCTATGCGGGAGAAAAGGGGTATCACCGTATAACCTATCGGTTGCCAGGCGGACAGGTGGTATTCCGGGCGGGCACCAATTGGACGACCAATGAAGCCCAGGAAATACCGTATCTGGTGCGACAAATCCGTGCCCACCTGGGTAAAAAGCATCCACGATTTTTGAATGTGTTTATTTGCAATTGGTTCATGGGGCCGCATCGTCTGTATCAGATGCTCAAGCGGCTGGGGCCGGATTATGTGGATGTCACGCCTTCACAGCTTGACGTATTGTATCGCGAGGCGCATAGTGATAAATAACCCTGCGTAATGCCCACTTCCGTATTCTGTGTCGGGATGGGGTAAGTCGGGATAGGAACACGCTATGAAATTGCCAGTAACTATCGTTGCCGATCCATTGCTTGCCGGGTGGCGTATATGATTACAGGTGCATGATTTTTGGTAAAGTATTTTTAGGTAAGGAATAACTTATGACGCAACAAAGTGTAAATTGTTTTCAAAGGCGTGATTTTCTCAAAGCTTGTATGGCGGCGGCGGGAGCCGCCGCTGTCGGCTCGCTGATGGGCGGTTGCGCTACGGAATCGGGATTTGCGAACACCGGCGGCGTCGCGAATTCTATGGGTAACACCGTGGCCTTTGGCCGTTTCGCCGGTCAGGCGCGTCCGATTGTCGGTACCGGCTGGCATGGTCATACGTTTCCCGGCGCCACGGCACCCTTCGGCCTGGTGCAACTAAGCCCGGATACTGTTGGCCCGCCGGAACCAAAATGGAACGGACGATGGGATATTTATGATTGGGACCATTGTGGCGGCTATCATTATCCGGACAACACGATACTGGGAATCAGTCATACGCACATTTCCGGAACGGGCGTGCAGGAAATGGGCGATGTGTTGGTGATGCCGGTCGTCGAGGGGGTGAACTGGGGATGGAATTCCGGTGCGCCGGGGAAGGAACATCAGGCTCAAATCCAGGCACTGAGGTTCGACACCGGCTGGGTTTCTAGAGATGGAAATACCGGCTACGCCTCGCGTTTTTCACATCAGCAGGAAATAGTTCGGGCTGGTTATTACAGCGTATACCTGCAAACCCCGCGGGTGAAGGCGGAAGTAACGGCCGCGACTCGCAGTGGCGTGCATCGGTATACCTATCCGGTGCTGCCGGGTGATACCCGACGTGGTCTGATATTGGATCTGGTCCATGGTTTGGGCAACGCTGTTTATCACGCTGAGCTAACTATCGAAACTCCAACCCGCATTAGCGGCAAGCGTTATAGCCACGGTTGGGCTAAGAATCGGCAGGCTTATTTTGTTATGGAATTCAGCGCTCCGATTCAGGCGTATGATGTCATGGTCGATGGCCATGTTGCTAGTCACCTTTCTCCTCACCCAAAACATTTTTCGGCCACGCAGATTAAAGCTATTTTTCAATGGGATCATGCCGCGGTGAACCACCATCATCCACTGTTGGTTCGTGTGGGGATTTCCGGAACGGGCATTGAGGGCGCCGCTAAAAATCTGGCGGAGGAGATTCCCCATTGGGATTTTGATGCCATTAAAAATCAGACGCAGCAAGTATGGAATAAGGCACTGGGGGTGCTGGAAGCGGATTTACCCGACACGGAACTGGCCCAGACTTTTTATTCCAGCGCGTATCATGCCATGATGGGACCCACCACGTTCAACGATGTGGATGGATCTTTTCGTGGTGAGGATTTTAAGAACCATCCCAACCCTGGTTTCACCAATTACACCACGATTTCGATCTGGGATATTTATCGTGGTGAATTTCCGTTTATCATGCTGACCCAGCCGCATCGTACCAATGATATCATTAACACCATGTTGACGGATTATCGGCAGTTGGATCAAAAGTCCCTGCCGATGTGGCCATTATGGGCCAATGAAACCTGGTGTATGACCGGGTTTCATGTGGTGGGCATGATTGTCGGGGCCTACACCCGTGGATTCCGAGGGTATAACGTCCCCGCCCTTTACGCCGCGATGCGGGAAACCGCTATGGTGGGAGCAACCGCCAATGGCAACAAGGAATTGCAGGAACAATTCAGGCATTACGGTTACGTTCCCATGGGACCGCAAAAACAATCCGTTTCGCGAACGCTGGATTTTGCCTACGACTATTGGTGCATGGGGGCCATGGCCCAACTATTGGGCAAGCATGAAGATGCCGCAATGTTCTATAAGCTGGGTCAGAACTATAAAAATCTTTTTGACCCCAGCACCGGCTTTATGCGTGGTAAAACCGCCGATGGCCAGTGGCAGACACCATTTCGTCCGGATGCGGAGTATTGGCGGGATTACACCGAATCCGATGGCTGGGAAGCCACGTTTAATGTTATGCAGGATGTTCAAGGACTCATTGATTTGTACGGCGGCGATCAGCAGTTTATTGCCAAGCTCGATGCCTTTTTCACCGCCCCGTCCAAAGTTTATAACACCTCTCCGGATGTCAGCGGAATGATCGGTCAGGATGCCCAAGGCAATGAACCCAGCAATCACATTCCTTATTTGTATCCATTTGCCGGGGCAGCGTGGAAAACCCAGTATTGGGTACGCAAAATGCTGGGAGTTTATAACAACACACCTGATGGTATTCCCGGCAACGATGATATTGGTCAAACTTCTTGTTGTTTCACTTTGGGTGCCATGGGCTTTTATCCGGTAAATGCCGCCACCGGCGTGTATGTTATCGGCAGCCCGCTAATTAATCGGGTGAAAATTCACAATCCAGTCGCCCGAACTACTTTTACGATCGTGGCGGAAAATAATTCGGCTGAAAATTGCTACATTCAAAGTGCCCGGCTCAACGGCAAGGAGCTGACGCGATCATGGTTTACTCATGCCGATATTGTGGCGGGCGGCGAACTTTATTTCCGCATGGGCCATAAACCCAACAAGGACTGGGCATCAGCACCGGCGGATCGTCCGCCATCGGGGTTGGTATTGTCCTAGGTGTTCCTGTGCCTGTATTCGCTTACCTTGAGTCACAGCACGCCCTGATGACACACTGTGCCTGTGGAAAGGCGACTGCGAAATCATTATTATTGCCATGGCTAAGAATAAGGAAGAAACGATGAAATCATGCAAAAATAGGAATGCTTCCGTCGGTTTGTCGCGCCGGAATGTATTGCAAGTGGCAGCGGCGACCGCCGCGTCGATTACCGTCGGTTCGCTGCTGGCACCGGACTTGCGTGCCAATCCGTATGATGCCGTCCTGGGACAACTGGCCAAAGCAGACGGTCTTTCACCGTTTCCCAACCGATCACATTTGGTTCGTCCAATCATCGGTACCGGCTGGCACGGGCATACCTTTCCCGGTGCCATGGTTCCGTTCGGTCTGGTGCAATTAAGCCCGGATACGGCAGGTCCGCCCGAGGCTACGGAGAGAAATCGTGGAAGTAACATGAATGTCTATGGTTGGGATCATTGTTCGGGTTATTTTTACCCGGATACGACGATACTGGGGTTCAGCCACGATCATATTTCCGGATCGGGCGGTGGGGACCTCGGTGATGTGATGCTTATGCCCAATGTGGGGCCGGTATATTGGAACGCTGGTGCGCCGGGAGCCGAACATGAGGCGCAAATTCAGGCTTTGGGTGAAAAGTCAGGTTGGCAAGCGAGTAAAAAAGGTTACTCTTCCCGGTTTTCGCATTGTCATGAAACCGCCCGTATGGGATACTATCGCGTACTGTTGGAAGATTCCCGTATCGTTGCTGAACTTACCACCACCAACCGCTGCGGCATGCATCGCTATAGTTTTCCCAAAGGCAAACCCGGACATGTTATTCTTGATCTGGTGCATGGTATTGGTGAGACCGTCTATGAGGCACAACTGAATATTGAAAACACCACCACCATCAGCGGTTATCGCGGCACACACGGCTGGGCACCGGATCGGCAGGTGTATTTCGTTATCCAATTTTCAAGGCCTTTTGAATCCAGTCAGGTGCAGCGCAATGGTACTATTCAATCCGGAAATGTCAGTTCAATTTCAGGAACAAGGTTGAAAGGTGCATTTCATTTTTCAGGCGATACCAGCCGACCGCTGGTTATTAAAGTTGGCATCTCCGGTACCGGAATTGAAGGTGCTCGCAGAAATTTACAGGCCGAAATTCCGCATTTTGATTTTGACGCCATTCATCGGCAGGCGGAACAGACGTGGAATAAGGCGCTGGCGGCATTGGATGCGAAGTTTTCGTCCAAGGAATTGGCGCAGACGTTCTATACCAGTGCCTATCATGCTATGATAGGTCCGGCCACGTTTAATGATGTCAATGGTTCCTATCGTGGGGAGGATCGCAAAAATCACAGCAACCCTGGCTTCACCAATTACACCACTATTTCGATATGGGATATTTACCGCGGTCAATTCCCCCTTATGATGCTGACCCATCCTGACCGTATTAATGATGTTATCAACACGCTATTAGTCGATTACCAGCAAGTGCATCAGCACTCGTTGCCCGTCTGGCCGCTATGGGGATTTGAAACGTGGGCCATGACCGGGTTTCATGCGGTAGGCATGATTTTGGGGGCCTATACTCGTGGCTTCAGGGGCTATGATGTGGAGGCGGTTTATGCCGCCATACGGGATACTGCGCTGGTAGGCGCTGCCGCCAATGGCAACCGGCAACTGCAGGAAGAATTTCGTCGCCACGGCTATGTTATTTCCGGGCCGGCCACGCCTGCTGAAATGATCACCGGTCCGGGTAAACAATCCGTCTCTCGCACGTTGGATTATGCGTATGACTACTGGTGTGTCGGTGCCATGGCTGAATTGCTGGGTAAGCCTGATGACGCCAAAATGTTTTATAAATTATCACAAAATTATAAAAATATTTTCGATCCCAAGACCGGCTTTATGCGGGGCAAACTGGCGGATGGCAAATGGCGTGAACCTTTCCGACCGGATCAAGATGAGTGGTACGATTACACCGAGTCCGACGCCTGGCAGGCGACGTTTAACGTCATGCAGGATGTGCAGGGTTTGATTGATTTATTCGGCGGTGATGCAAACTTTATCACTAAATTGGATGGTTTGTTCACTGCGCCATCCCATATTTATGAGTACGATGTGGACATTACCGGTATGGTGGGTCAGGATGCCCAAGGCAATGAACCCAGCAATCATATTCCATATCTGTATCCGTTTGCCGGGGCGGCGTGGAAAACCCAGTATTGGATACGCAAGGTGCTGGCTCTGTACAATAATACTTCCAATGGAATTCCCGGTAACGACGATATTGGTCAAATTTCCAGTTGTTTTACCATGGGGGCTTTGGGTTTTTATCCGGTCAATGCCGCCACCGGCGTGTATGTCATCGGCAGCCCATTCATAAACCGGGCGAAGATAAACAACCCGGCCACCGCCACGACTTTCAGTATCATCGCCGATAACAATTCGGTTGACAACATGTACATTCAATCCGCCAAACTTAATGGTAAGGAACTGACCCGCTCATGGTTTACCCATGCCGATATTGTGGCCGGCGGCGAATTGTACTTTCGCATGGGCCGCAAACCCAACAAGGATTGGGCCTCCGCCAAGGCGGATCGACCGCCGTCCGGCTTGGTGCGGATGTAGTCCGCGATGGTACGATGGTGTAGAGATTCCAGTCCAAGCGCCCGGACATCAGAGGCTTTTAGTTTTCAGCGCTGCTTGAATTTTTGTATGCGTTCACGGCGGTGCCACTCCCTTACGGTCGCGGCTCGGCCTGCCGTTACGCGTGGCAGGTACGCGTAAAACATCGTGCGTGAACGGTTACGAATTTTTGGTAACAGTTTAGCCTCTGGGCGGTATTTTTCGTTCGTCTTATGACCCGGTGGTATAAAAACTCAAGGTGCTGCTTAGACGACTGGCGGATGTGAACAGGGCTATCTTGACGCTGGAATCGGAGTGGAGCCATGCGCCGACGCATGGAAGCGCCGCCGGGTTTTGATTGTCCCTATAAGCATCAATGCCCGCATCTGGAATGGAATTCCACCACCTGGGTGATGATGGTGTTTCATGAGCATCAACGTCCCGCGCAGTCGTACTACGCGCTGACGGAACGCTATAACCAGCAGATCGCCGACATGCAGAAGGCCCTCGACGAGAAGGATGCTCAGATTGCCCATCTGCGGTTGCAGCATCTGAAGAACTTCAAGCCCTCCAAGACCGTGGCACTGCCCCAGCAACCGCATAAGGCTTCACCCAAGCGGGGAGCACCGGTGGGGCATCCGCCATGGCGGCGTAAAGAACCGGATCATGTGGATGCCGTGGTTCAGATGCCCGCCCCGAAGGTCTGTCCGCACTGCCAGTGTGAATCCCTGCACGCGTATCCCGGTATTCATAAGCATCTTTAGGAAGACATTGTGCTGATTCCCCGCACCCATGTCACGCGTTTTGAGCATCACCAGAGTTTTTGTCCCCGTTGCCGCCGGGCGGTGCATCAGGCCGCGCCGGGGGAAATGCCCGGATGTCAGATCGGGCCCGCGCTGTGGCCACGCATCTGCGTTACGACCTCCAGATTCCATATCGCAAGGCATGCGCGGCAATGGGATTCATCCGTCGATCGAAGAGGCGCACCATTCGACCATCCCAACGCGCCCAGACGCTCTGGCCCATCTATTCCGGCCCCACGGAATAATAAGCCCCCTTCACCTGTACATGCCCGTCGCGATGAACGCTCCGCAACGCTTCCTG
>JBMFGW010000076.1:0-19317 GCA_049977145.1 Phycisphaerae bacterium | reverse complement strand
ATCCGGCGCAGATGGTTGCGGCAAACCGTCGTCCATTCGGCCAATGGACAATTCACACAGCTCCAATATGGAGCGGAGGAAGGAGTCATTTATGTTATCTGCACAGTCCAATTTATTACACCGTGGTGTAATACGCGGAGGTTCACCCAAGGGTTTTACCATCGTAGAATTATTGGTGGTGATATCCATCATTGCTCTGTTGATTGCACTATTGTTGCCGGCCTTGGCAAAAGCAAGACAGGCCGCACAGGCAATACAATGTGCCGCCAACCTCAGATCCCTGGGACAGATCACGGATGAATACACGATCGCCTATCGTGGATTTTACCCCTTCAACAGCTGGCTCAATTACAACGATGTGCCTATTTCTTGGGAGTCACTGATTATCAGCTTCCAGTTCGGTCAGGATCGCGCGCCAGGGGTAAATGGGTACTGGTGGGATAACTATTCGCCAGCGGCACTGGCGATGTGGCCGCGGGCTGAGCCACTGTTTCAGTGTCCGTCTGCACTGGATGTCCCACCGGGGTTGTGGTGTTCCGATTACGCCCCTAACCCGAATGTAGAAGTCTGGGATACTGTGCCGCCATCCATTTATACCCAGCCGAAGAGGACTTCACAGATAGCACGTCCGGAGCAGGTTGTGCTCTATGGGGACGTTAATCAATCTTACGGCGACTGCGGCGGATGGTTCTCCTTTAATTGGGAACGCTTGGACACCGCACCATTTACAGATAACCTGAATACGCCTATACCCGGCACGTTTATTGGTGGATTCACCTACACCGGCACGTTCTGGACTAATGTTGCCAATGTCGATTATCCGGACAATCCGACGGGAACCGGTCTCCGCTACCGTCACATGTTGAATTCATCAGGTGTCGGTGCTGAAGCCAACGTAGTATTTTGCGATGGGCACGTCGAAGCGATAAAAAATGGCCAGTTAAGAGAGTTAAACGTTGAAACATCACAATAAAATGTACGCGATATGGTTTTTGGAGAAAGATCGCTAAATGTCAAAAAAAATATCGGCGGATTGGCCAAGGTGGGCCGACTTGGGTTTATTCAGGGAGCTCTCAACTTCATTTTTGTCGACTGTGTGGTTGGCGTGGAGTGGGAGAGCAAAGTGGTTGCTTATATAAGGAAATATGGTATGAGCACAAAATTCAGTATCGTCATATCCGCCGCAGATGGTTGCGGCAAACCGTCGTTCATTCGGACAATGGATAATTCAAACAGCTCCAATATGGAGCGGAAGGAGTCGTTTATGTTTTCCAATCGTTTATCCTCTTCCCTACTGATGGCGGCGCTTGCATCCGCAGGGCTGTTACTGTGTGCGCAGCCTAGTTTCGCTGCTTTGATAGCAAGCGACAACGCGGGCAATACGGCATACAATAGTGGTTGGGCCAATGGATCGAACGGCGGCACAGGATTCGGTTCGTGGAGCCTTTCCACACCAAGCAGCTCGTCGTACTTTTTTGTGCAAAGCTCCACCGTGGGTAACAGTTCCGGTGGCGAAATCGACACTAATAATGGTGCCGGGCAACCCGTCTCTTGGGGTATGGCTGGCACCAGCACCAACCCATCTGCGTCACGCTCATTCTTGGCTGGCTCGGACGGGAATAGTTTTCTTGAGCAAGGCCAGACGTTCGCACTGAGTTTTGAGAATAATTACGTCGCAACCGGTGCTTATGTCGGCTACAGTTTGGACAGTAGCGCTGGCCAGAGTCTTTTTTCAGTGTTCTTCCCAGGTGGACAGGGTGAATATGACGTGAATTCCTCACCCACCCTGACTGGTGCCACCGCATTGGTAAGCTTTGGCGGCAGTTGGACGGACAAGGGCGTTGCCACCACTTTCACACTCAGTTCACCCACGTCCTATACGTTTACGTTCCAAGAGCTCAACAATAGCGCTCCGTTGTTAACTATGACCGGGACGGTAAGCGCACCAATTACGGGCTTCACCGCTTTCAACACCGGTAATGCAACAACTAGCAATAACTACTACATGTTCATAAACAGCGCCTCGGTAGCCGGCAATCCTGTTCCGGAACCGGCTACGCTGGGCCTGTGCGCCATCGGAGGCTTGGGGCTGCTGCTGCTGAAACGGCGGAGGACGGTTTAACGGCGGTGGCTAACTGTGGACGCGACGGCGGAAAAGGCCAGCGACACCACCGGCGGAGCCGGTGGCTATGTGAGGAATGGCTGGGGCGTGGAACAACGGCCCCCTTGGGGGCGCGGGTGTCCTCACCCGCCGTTAGGTGGCTCTGATCGTCCCCGTAATTCAGGTTTTCGGGCTGGCGGCCCTTGATTGCCAACCGCGTTTACGGATGACAACGGGAGGGCCGATGAGACTAAAACTCTCGGCCTTCTCTTTTTCTCCCGGCGCGCCGGGACTGAAACCTTAAAACGTCACACTGAACACTCGGATAAGGAGTTTTTTATGAAACGTCGAAACGCATTTACCCTAATTGAGCTTCTTGTGGTCATCAGCATTATCGCCTTGCTCATTGCGTTGTTGCTGCCGGCGCTGGCCAGGGCCAGGAGTTTGGCCTTACGGATACAGTGCGCGTCCAATCTGCGGCAGATTGGCATTGCCTTGCAGGAATACGCCAACGAATACCGCGGGCAATATCCGATGAGCTATGGCGGTTTTTGGCCGGTGTCGAGCTATGGCTACAATAATCTCGGTGTCGAGACAAAATATCCAATCAATGGATTGGGGCTGCTCTATTACGACTCTTTTGGGACGGATCCGTCAACCGGCGCCATGCTCAACCCGCAGCCGGGCATTCTGCAGCCTACCGTTGCGGGATTTTCCATGCTTTTTTCCCCGCAGCCAGGCTATATCACGGAGACCGCATGGACCAACAGCAACCCATCCTTGTACTATAACAGCAGCGGCATACTCGACAATTGGCAGTTGTTCTACGGATACGCCTACTGGGTTGACCGTGGCAAGGATTGGACGCAGGCACAGGATGTTTGGGGATGGGGATATATTACCGGGGGTAACCCCAGCGAGACCCAATGGACCTATACGCCTTCCTATGACGAAGATCCCGGCCATGTGCCGGCATTGAATCCGAGATCCAGTCCGGGGTCGCTGCTGGCCACGGATCTGGTGTCATTTACCAGCCCGGTCTACGTCTCTGGCGGGATGTATGGCTCAACAGCTGCGGCCATAGGCGCCTCCGCGGGCATACCCCTTTCAAACCATGTGACCCAGAACAACAATTTTCTACCCACTGGCGAACATGAACTGTACAATGGTGGCTCCGTGGTGTGGCAGCCGCTGTCGGAACTCAAGCCGCGCTGGTGCTACGCCGGCCTGAATTTCGGCTGGTGATGCACCATAAAGCGGCGAATTGCAAAGTGGACGCCCCAGCTCGTTGCGTTGTCGGGAATAAGGATACTTAACAGCGATGAAACACGTCAGATTTGCGGCGTTGGTCATATTGGCGTTAACCGGGTTGGTACTTGCGGGTTGTGGCCAACGTAGTGGAGCGGCGGCCCGGCTTAACGCTGTCGCGGCCCCGATACATTTGCAGACCCAATTGCGCACCAATCCCCTGGCGATTAACTCGGTGCGTCCACAATTAGGGTGGGTGTTGCCGTGGCGTGGCCATGGACAGTTCCAAAGCGCTTATGAAATTTTCGTATCATCTTCGCGGAAACTCCTGGCCCGGAATGATGGCAATCTATGGAATTCCGGCAAGGTGCTTTCCGGTCAATGCATCAATATCCGATATAGCGGCTCGGCGCTTATATCGCGACAGCGCTGCTTTTGGAAGGTGCGGGTATGGAATCAGGCGCAGGAAAGGAGTCATTGGAGCCAGGTGGCCCAATGGCAGGAAGGACTGTTGGCACGATCCAACTGGAAGCACGCGCGGTGGATTGGGGAGGGTAAGGGAATCGTGCCCAACGCTCAACACCTCACGCATCCGTCCATCCGGGCCAATGTTTTCAACTATGAGATGGTGGCACCAGCCGGGTGGCACCCGGTTGATGCCCTGCCAGGCACGTACCTGCGCGATCAGTTCATCGCGGCCAAGCGGATCAAGCGGGCTGTGGTGTATATCTGCGGGCTGGGGTACAGTCGACTTTATATCAATGGGCGGCGTATCGGTCGTGCCCAACTCTCACCCGCCCTGAGCTGGTATCCCAAGCGTGCCTATTACCGCACGTATAATGTCACGGGGCAACTACGGACGGGGACGAATGCCATTGGCGTGATTCTGGGTGATGGGCGATTTTACGCTCCACGCGTTCACCGGCCACTGCCCTCGGTGAGTTTTGGCCCGCCCATGCTATTGTTGCGGCTGCACATCCGCTACAGCGATGGTACCACCGCCAACATTGTCACGAACTCCTCCTGGAAGATGACGGATCAGGGGCCTCTGCGGGCTGACGATGTATATGATGGAGATATTTACGACACACGGATGGACATGCCGGGGTGGGACGCACCCGGTTATCATCCCGCAGCGCCGCGCTGGCGGCGGGCGATGGTGGTACCGGGCCTGGCCAAGACCGCCGTACTGAAATCGCAATTTAACCAATCCATCCGTATTACCGACATTATTCATCCCAGAAAGCTCTTGGAAATCGCGCCAGGCAAATGGATATTCGACATGGGCCAGAACATGGTCGGATGGTGTCAGATCACCGTGCCGCAAGCACCGGCGGGCACAAAAATATTCCTACGTCATGGTGAGAGTCTGGAGCGAAACGGGAAGTATACCGTCGATCTCACGAGGCGCGGCAAGGGGCGTCTGCATCTTTATGTCGCCAATCTGCGTTCCGCCACACAAACCGATGAACTGATTCTCAACGGTAAAGGGTTCATCACTTGGCATCCAATGTTTACGTATCATGGTTTTCGTTTTGTGGAATTAACGGGGTATCCCGGCAAACCCACGCTCCACACGTTGGAAGGACAAGAAGTGGTGGACGCATTGCCGCGTACCGGCAAGTTCACATGTTCCGACACGCTGGTGAATCAGATCGTTCATAATTGCCGCTGGGGTATCCAAAATAACCACAATTCCATGCCCACCGACTGCCCGCAACGCGACGAAAGACAGGGGTGGATGGGGGATCGCGGCATGGAGTCACGCAGTGAAAGTTTTGTTCTCAATACGGAGCGTTTCTTCGATAAATGGTTGTGGGATATGCAGGATGCCCAGCATCCCGACGGCAACGTCGCGGATGTGAACCCACCCTATTGGCCGATTTACTCCGGCGATGTTACCTGGCCCAGCACTTTCATTTATTTGCCGGGGACGCTTTATTTGCAGTATGGTCAGCTGCGTCCGTTGCGTGAGCACTACGGTGCCATGAGCCGATGGATCAATTATCAGTTAGCCAAAGTCCATCATGGCATTACCGTTGCCGATACGTTTGGAGATTGGTGCTCTCCGCCGCGTTCACGCAAGAATATTCACTCGGCGGACCCCAACCGGGCGACGCCTGGTCCCCTGCTGGCCACAGCCACGCTCTATAAGGATTTGCGTCTCATGGCCCGTTACGCCGCTTGGTTGCATAAACCCTCCGCCCGTCGCCACTGGCTTGCAAAGGCTAAAGTACTCTACCGCGGTTTTAACCGGCAGCTTTGGAATGCTTCCAAGGGCTGTTACGGTAATGGTTCGGATACCGCTTGCATCTTGCCGTTGGCTGCTGGCATTGTGCCCGCCGCCCGACGGTCGCAAGTGGTGGCCCGATTGTTGTACCGGATGAAGCAGGTACAGCATGGCCATGTGGGAGTCGGTGTGATCGGAATGCAGTGGATCTTCAATGAACTTACCGATATCGGCCAAGGCGATTTGGCTTGGGCCATGCTTAATAAAACCAGTTATCCCGGCTGGGGATATATGGTTCGGCACGGTGCCACGACCATCTGGGAACTCTGGAATGGCAATACCGCCAATCCGGCGATGAACTCGCAGGATCACGTCATGTTCATCGGAGACATGCTCACCTGGTTGTTTAACGATGTGGCGGGTATAAGCAGCGATCCGCGTGATCCGGGCTTCCACCGCATTATGATGAAACCAATGATCATGCCGGGCTTGACGTGGGTAAAAGCCTCCCATCGGTCGCCTTATGGAACCATCATCAGTGACTGGAAAATAACCTCCGGGCATACCTTCCTGTGGCATGTGCATGTTCCCGCCAACTGCTTTGCGACGGTGGAAGTTCCCACCATGGTGGCCAATGCCGTGCGCCTTAATGGCCATAAGATCAGCAACCGGCCCTGGATTAACTTTGTTGCGTATGTTAAGGGTCGGGCGATTTATGATGTGGAATCCGGAACGTATAACTTCAGCGCGCCGCCGACAAGGTAAGACGGTATTGCAGGACTGCCGCATCATGGTGATGCGGGGTGGGTAATTCACTTGAGATGTATTTGTGTTAAAAGGGGTTTGGTATGTGTTTCAATGGGTTGCGGTGCGCCGTGCGTAGCGGGATCACGGTAGCTGCGTTATTGGTAATAGCTGTCGCAATCCGTCCGGTTTATGCGGCGCAGATCAGCGTAGGACAACTGACGTTTCAAATTGACCGGGGTACCGGCGTGTACAGTCTGCAAAGCCAAAACCCGGCGATGATGTTCCAAGGCACGGTGGGTGCGGCGGTGTCCATGGTCAAAACGTCGTCTGGCCATGATCGCATCGGCGTGTATCAACGCATCGCGTTCCAGTGGCGGCAAAAAAAGAATGTGGTGCTGCGGGCGAGCGTGCGACTGTATGCCCATAAACCCGTAGCTCTTTTTGCCATGCGGTTCCTTCAGGCTACCGAGCATCCACAGTTTGCGTTTCCGGATTTTAGTTCCGTGCCGAAGGCCATGCATGTGTTCAGCTACGGGAATCACTATTTTGCGCCGCCGCAGTTTCGGGCGGGACAATCCGATACGCCGTGGTTGCTGTTTGATGATCATCTTAATGCCGCCATAATTTCTCCGGCCTCTCATTTCCTCATAACCACGATGCGTGGCGATGGTATGCAACGTATTGCCGTTCGTCTACACGCCGGTATCGCCGCTGTGCCGATGGGTTTTCGGATCAGCAGCCTGATGGTGATCACGCATGGCATCAATTTGGCCTGGGATATGTGGGGCCACGCGCTGACCGATTTAACCGGGAAAATTCGGCCATCCAATGAGGCTGACTGGGCGTTGCGTTATCTTGGGTACTGGACCAGTAACGGCTGCGGTTATTTTCTGCATTTTAACCCCAATCTCGGCTACGCCGACACACTGTTGGATGAAATCAGGTACCTGCACCTCCGGAATATTCCCACGCATTACCTGCAATTAGATGGCTGGTGGGGAAGTGCGGATAGCGGGGTCAACCGTACCTACTTTCCCCGCGGACTTCGGGCGTTCCAGAAACAGGTTGGAATTCCGTTGTTTACATACGGTGTCCTATACGGCAATAATGTGCGGGGAAAACAGTATCAGCAGCAATGGAACACCTGGACAGCATACCTGAAGTCTCGCGGTGCTGTGGCTTACGAGACCGATTGGCTCAATGCGATCTACAAGCAGCAGCATCTTGACAGCCATCTCCACCGCGGAAATCGGTTTTTCAACAGTATGGCCAATTCGATGGCCGCTTTCCATCTGTCCCTTATGTACTGCATGGCCAAGCCCTGTGAATTCCTGCAATCGGCCCAATATTCAAATGTTACCACCAGCCGGGTCAGCAATGATTTTTTTATTCAACCGCGCTGGCGGCATTTCATCTTCACTTCGCGGTTGGCCGATGCTGTGGGAATGTGGCCTTGGGCGGATGCGTGCTTAAGCACCAGCCGTTACGGCATTTTGCTGCAAACGCTGTCTGCGGGCATGGTGGGATTCGGAGATTTGCGCGGCCATGAAAACCGTGCCCATATCATGCCCGCGGTACGGTCCGATGGGGTGATTGTAAAACCCGATGTTCCCCTGGTTCCCACCGGCCAAAGTTACCTCAACCAAATTGCGCATCCGCGCCGGCCCATCATTGCCCGCACCTACACGCAGCAGCATGGTGTGCGGACTGTTTATGTGTTTGCCTTTGATGGCGCTGATATGGCCCACATACCGCAGCGGCTGAAAGGCAAACCGGGGCCTGTAGCCGACGGCAACATACCAAGCGTTGGCTATTCACAATACTTCGTGCCCATCACGCGTTATTCCAAAACTATCGCCAATTATCACCGCACCGTGAAATTCTCTCCATCGCAAATGGGTCTCCATGGCGTGGTGTTTGTATACAATTATTTCACCCATCAGGCGGTGATGGTTCCCGCCGATGGAGTGTTCACCGGACGATTAGGCAAACAGCGGGCATCATTTTATGAATGTGCGGCCAGTGGCCCCAGCGGGATCGCTTTCCTGGGTGATCTGCACCAATACGTTGGCACAGGCAAAGCCCGCATTCCTTATTTGGCCAACACCACCGGGGGGCTGATGGCGACGGTGGCTTTTGCCAAAGGCGAACGGGCCATTACCCTTGGCGGGTACGCAGGGTTCAAGCCGGTAGTGAAGATGCGGGGAGGCACCGCCGGCGCGGTACAGTACGTGTCGACCACAGGCGCATGGCGTGTTACCATCACTGCCGCCGCAGGCGCGAAAAGCACCCGGCTCGACGGCCAGCCGGTGCAGGAAGTGAGCGTGCAGCTCTCGCGGCCATAGGGTCACGACTATGTTGGGGACGTTTGCGCAGTATGAAGTGGGACATGGAGATTGATTTTTAAGACGGATATACAATTGGAGTCGATGATGATGCGTCTAACTGTACGAATAGCGATCTTGGGCCTGGTGGGGTTGGGCGGATTATCCGTCTGTTCAGGACATATCGCCGCCGCTGGGGCGGACCTGACGGGCGGTGCGAATCACGCCGTCAACATTCCGGCCAAAGGCCAGGCCACGCGTTGTGTTCGCATCGGGCCGTTTTATCCGGAGGCTCCGAACGGCATTGCGTTTATTGTGGACCACAAAGCCGCGTTTTTGTTGCGTGTCGGCTGGATCCAGAACGGACATCTGGAGGATGGCTATCACACTTTTGTGGCTGATATGAAGGGGTACGGGCCTTCGGCGGCCGGTGGCTGGTACAACCGGCTGGCTTGGCGTGCCGGTACCACGCGGTTGCGACTGCGTTGGAGTCGGACCGGTAGCTCCATTATTGGACAATTAACCTCTTCCAAGCCGATACGAATCGCATTGGAAACCTCGCCTTCGTGGTCGGTATTTCCGGCTCGATATTCCGTAACTCGCCATGGCATCCAAGGCGCTGGAATGCGGGACGGCAAAGTTGCCGCCCGCTGGCGAATGATCACCGCATCCGCGCCGGCGGCTGAAATTGGCGCATCCAGGCATTCCGCGCTGGCTACGAATGTGCAGAATGGAACTTCCAGCACTGCTCGCACGGGAACTTATGGCGCACTGGTATTTGATCTCAAGCCCGGCACAAGTGTCTATTTTGCCGCCGGAATAAGCGGCTTGGAAAATCTTAAAGATGCACAATCCATTATTACCAACGCCCGTCGCCGGTACGATGCGTCGCGTGTTGCCGCCGGTGGAACCTGGGGCAATTTTCTCAAGCCGATTAACCGGGATTTGAATTTCGCCCGTGTCTACGGCCCGGCGACCAATATCACCGGCTATCTGGCCATGCGGGGATGGACCTTGCCGGCGGCGCAGATGGTATTTGAATGGGACAGCTTCTTCGCCGCGCTGCAGGGGTCTATTGCCCATCCTTATCGGAGCCGGCAAACCATTCATCTGGAATTCGCCGGTCAACGCCGAGACGGTATGCTGCAAAACTATTTCGGAAATGGTGCGGGAACGCCGAATCGGGCCGAGCCTCCAATCGCGGCGCTGTGCGTTTGGAGGTTGTATCAGCGCGATCCGGATATTGGTTTCCTGCGGCGGATTTATCCGCAATTGGTACGGTGGCACAACTGGTGGTTTTCCATCAATCCGGCCACCGGACTGCCCTTTAGGGATGCCAATAAAGATGGTCTGCTGGAATATCGCAACGGGCCGGAAAGTGGCATGGATGATAGCCCTATGTACGACAATGCACGCCTGGATCCCCAGACGCAAACCCTGGAACTCGTTGATGTTGGCCTCAATAGCTTGTGGGCCGCGGATGCCGGCTATTTAGCGCGGATTGCGCAGACGCTCGGCAAACCCATGGCGGCAGCGCATTATTTAGATCAGAAAGAAATGATGATCCGCCGCATCAATCACCGCTTGTGGAACCCGAAGGCGGGCATGTATGAGAATCGCTTTTTCAGGCCGCAGGCGGCGGACCTGCCCATTCCTTGCCGGGCTTACAGTTTGGCCGACGGAAAACCCGGTATTCAGGGTCAATACTATCGCGGAACCGATTTCAACCACCTGTTGCTGACGCGTGTGGATCAGGCGGTGGATTTCAACTGGTTTTCCTTTCCCCCGGCACCGGCGTTTGGCGGACAAATGTCACTTTCCCCTATGAGCGTGCGCTGGCGGGGATTTCTTACACCGCGTGAAACCGGCGATTATCGGTTGGTGCTCAATGTCACCTACCCCTTTGTTCTACACGACCCACCGGGCTATCTGCCTTCGGTCGCGGGCACCCGATTGTGGGTGGATGGAAAACTGCTGATCAACCATTGGAAAGTTAAACCGGTAACACGTTATGTCAGCTCGGCCATGCATCTACTGGCCGGGCATCGCTACGGCATCAAACTGGAATATCGCCGACAAAGCGGCGGGGCCATGGTGCAATTGCGATGGCGGAGAGTTGGGGAACCGAAACGCATTTTTTCCACGCAGATTTCGCCCACCAATTTCTATCCCATGATCATCGGCGCGCCGAGCAAGGCGATGGCGGCGAAGATGCTGGCACTGCTGCAAAACCGGCATACATTTTGGGGGCGTTATGTGGTTCCCAGCATTCCCCGTGACAACCCGACATTTCAACAACAGAGTTACTGGCGTGGAAAAATCTGGCCGGCCACCAATTATCTGCTGTTCCAGGGGCTTAAGCGTTATGCCTCGGCCAGTCTGTTGAATCGTTTTGCCGCCAAAAGCGTCAAACTTTTCATGCGTAATTGGCGTGCCGCCCACACCTGGAATGAGAATTACTTTTTTACCGGCCAAGGGTCGGGTGTGCCACATACAACCTGGGGGCCACTGCTTTGCCTGATCGGCTTGGAGAATATTTGTGACATCCGCCCGGATGGCAAAATTGCCCTCAACGGAACGTTGAGTGAAAAGATAAACATTCGGAATATTCCAATCGGCGGGTCGTTGTACAACGTGCGGGTTACGCCCGGCCATGCCGAATTGATCCACAGCGGCCATGTTGTAATGCGTGCCAAAGGCATCATTGCGGTACAGGCTCTGCCATTACGCATTCCACACCCTTAGGCTGACTTTACACAGTTAAACCGGAGTTTAGCCATCAAAAACGATAAAACCATTGCGGTGCAAGGGTTTGGTTCATTTTGTCACTTCCCGTTACTGGGTACACTCCAGTAACTCAAAGGCCCGCCGTTGCAGGACGGTCGGCATCGCCAGCAGCGTGGCCGTCGGGCCTTTATCATCATCGCCGGTCTTACAGTCTCAGTGCCCAAAAAGGCCTTTAAGATTATTGATGATGGTAGGGGCGTTTTTAATGGTGTTGCCCAGATCGCTGCCCAGATTTTTCAGCGGTTTGGCGCTTAGATGCAACTTGGGCTTGCTGGTTGTGCCGTCGATGCTTAACGGAATCGGCACGGTAACGCCGGCGCCGCTGATATTGACATCCTGATGCAGAGTCTGATCGAGCCCCACCCAGCCGGAAAAAGCCATGCCAAAGCTCGCCAGCAGCATTTTAAGATTCTGGTAATAGATTTTTCCATTACGCAAGTTGAATGTTGTCGGCCTTATGCCGCTGTCCTTCAACGCCAAGCTGCCGCCATTGGTACTGGCGAAGGGGCCCATGCTTCTGGTAATCAACGCAAAGAGCGGAGAATCGGAAGTTATGTGCGTAGCGCTGACGGTACCGGTCAGCGTTCCGGTTTTCTTAAGCTGGGTGAATTCCAGCGGTAGATTGGCGTTTTGCAATTGCAGATTCAGCATCCCTGATAGTTGCACGAGTCCCGCGGATTGGGTGCCAGCGCCCCAGGTCAGCGGTAAAAAATTCAGCAAGGTGCCGCCCATGGAACCGTTCATCTGCACATTGTTCACCAGCGTCAGAGGTCGGGAGACAATAAACTCCGGCGTGGGCAAATTGAAATCAATGTGGCCGCCGGTGTTCAACGTGCCCTTATTGGCGGGAATGGCGCTGGGAATCAGCCGCAGGATACCGCCGGATTCCGCGAACGATATTTCTCCCGGCCCCAGCGTCAGGCCGTCGATGGCGATTTTGTCAAAGCCCAGCGCGGTCGGGGCAATATCCAGCTTGCGAAACTCCCGCAAACCTTTATCCGCGGTCAACGGCCCGGTGATTTGAAGTTTCATGGTGTGCTGGCCGGTCATGGTCAAACCGGCGGGCAACAGCGGCCCCAGCAACGCCTGAATTCGAGCCAGGTTATAGTGCAGCGCGCCGTCAATATTCTCCGGACTTTGATACGACCACGCCAGGACGCTACCTTTATTAAGTTGCAGCATATCGCCGCCGGCGCCCGTTACCGCGTGTTCCCCAATCATGCAGTTATCAAGACATGTAAAAGTTGCGGCGGATGGGTTTACGGATCCGGAAACGGCCAGGGTGATATTATCCGGCGGTAAGTTGGCGGAACTGCCCGGAATCATCAGTTGGTAACTCTTTACACCGCCATCAAAGTTTGCGGTGATGATGTCAGCCTTACTTTGCAATGCACCATGGAGCACCAAAGCCCCTTGCAATTTTGCACCCGCTTGGAATTTTCCCAGGGCCTCCAACAGCGGAACAAATTTCACCAGCTTGGCGGTCATGGTAAACGCCGGGATCGTTGCCGCCATCGGTGTGCCGGTCTGAATCGCCATGGGCTTGGGAAGGCTTAGCGTCATGGCTCCATCAGAGGTACTAATCGCCAGTGTGGAGATGTTCACGATGGTCGCCTTGCCCATGGCCGCCTGACCCGCCAAATCAACCGTCAGGTTCGGTTCAACGAATTCCGCGGTCGACGCTTGCGGCGCGGTATTGCGGAAACTCACATTATCCAGCACCAGATGCAGTTGCGTTATATTCACAGCGCCGGGCTTATAGCTGGCCGCAATCACCGACTGCCGAATCCTTCCGCCAATGTCCGCATTCGCCAGCGCCGGTGAAAACATTTTCGCGATTTTCATTACTCCGGGCAGATCAACGTCGGAAATATGGGCCTGCACCGCCGGCACTACCCAGCCCGCGGCGGTTTTGGTAAGTTGCAAGGTGCCGCTGGGAATATTGATGTCTGCGGTTTGAATGCCGAAAGTACTTTCGGCTCCGGCCAAGGCGCCGTGCGGAACCAGCAAGGTTCCAGCGGAATGGATGGCCACGGATGGTTCAGTGATCGTGGGTTGACCCTGGCCCAAACCCACCGCCAACTCGCGCAGCGCCACGTTGAGTTGATACGGAATTTTCGTTCCGAAGATGTCCGCCGCGGTACCGGTTATATTCAGCGTACCGCCAATCGTGCGGCCATTAAAGGGCACGAACGGCGCGGCCTCCTGCACCAGATTAGCCAAAACCGCTTGCAGACTTAGTGCATAAGAACCTTGTTTCAGCCCGGTAACCAAAATATGCAACTGGGGAGTACTTTGCGGTTTGCCCTCCGCGCTGGCAGCCTGTTCCACGATTCCCCGCACCAGATTCCACTGCGCACCGTGCCGGTGAAAGTTTGAACCTAACAACACCGGATTGATCACAAACGGAGTCTTTTCCCAGGTGCCGCGTAAATCCGTTAAGGTAAGCGTTTCACCGCCAGTTGATTGTTGCCCATCGCTGGTTAAATCCGCTTGTAGATTCAGCACGCCGTGCCGTAACCGCAGCCCCAGCTTGTGCAGTGCCAAGGTGTGGCGGAAGCTGGAGGCAAACCATCCGAGGTTGCAATAAGTGCGGACGTGAAAAACGGAAGCGCCCCAATCCGCCTGGTGGTTCTGGATGGCTTTAAGTTCGCCCAGCGTCACTGCGCCGGAAACCAGCATTCGGACATTGTCCGATTGGATTCCCGCTGCCGCCACCACAAAGCGCGAACCTTGCCAGGAAACGCTTAATGGCAGGGTGACGACGCCAATTTGTGGATGATCGGATTTCAACAGTGTGCCGCCCAAGGCGCAATCGGTGATCGTCAGCGGCCCGGAAATCTCCCCGCGGCCCGCTTCCGGCGCGTGTACCGTAATCTGGCCGTTGACTACCCCATGGAACACCAGCGATCGGCTGGTGCGCGGTAAAATTTGATCAATGGCCGAGAGATCAAGATTTGCCACCAGCAGTTTGAGATTTCCGGTAAGTTGATTCAGCGGCAACAGGCTGCCATTTTTTATAGGCGTTAAATCCGCCACCAATGAAAAATCCGCAGGCTTGGTCGTACCCTGCGCAACATGCAAATGAATGTTGGCCAGTACCGGCTGGCCCAGCGTGTTAAACGCCACGGTTCCAGTTGCCCCTGCGGAAACCTTCGGCCCACCGTTGGGCAAAGTCCAATACAACGGATGAACGTCAAATTTCAAGGCACTGGTCACGGGCGGCAGTGTGGGGGCGTCGGCGTGGCCCGACGGCGGCATGGCGGCGCCCAGAGTAATTGCGGCGGTCAGGCTGGTTTGGCCGCCGGAAAATGTGATCCCGGCAGGCAGTGTGATGACATGCGGTAAAGCGGCCAGTGTGTGTGCCAAGGAAGCCGCCGCCGTGATATTGAATTTCGCCGTCTTGTTGGAAACTCTCTGATGATGCAGCACCGCCAGTACGGTGGCTATAGACCCTTGTCCGGTAAGCGATGCTCCGCCTAGTGCGGTATGTATTCCCAGTGAATTAATCTGATAGTGGTCCTCTTGCCAGGACGCATTGATTGGTACACGCACGGTTCCAAGTTGCGGCGAATCTCCCTTCAACAGGGCCCCGGTCAGGGCCGCGTTGTCCACCACTATATTGCCTACCACGGAACCCGTTCCAGAAGATGGAATTTTCGCCGCCAAAGCCAGCGTGAGCATACCGCTGGGTGAAAGTTTTACGCCCGCCGTGCTTAATATCGGTGCCAGGGCCGCCAAATCCAATTTCGTTATTCCCGCGGTTACCCGTCCCGTCATCTGGTCCGTCGGTAAAATCTTGCCATCGGCGATAGCCTGAATGGATGCCACTGCGTGAATTTTACTTAACGCGTGTGTCCCCAAGCCCGCTGCCGTGTCAAATTGTATATGAATGGGCTTATTTTCCAGTGTATCCACCCCCAGAACCAACCGCGTGTTGGCGGCATGAAAGGGCTGCAGCTCCGGAGCCGTAAAGGATGTATCCGCCAACGTCAGCGTCAGTGTGGTGTTGATTCCCGGCAAGGTGGAACTGGCGCCGGAGACGCGGTTCGCGGGGGCCGCCGCCGCTTGGGTCGTGGCCGGCTGCGTCGCCGCTGGATGCGGACTGGCCAAGGCCTGCAGAATGTTAAGCTGATTGTTGCTATCCCGGCTAAGGTTCAGTGTTTTAACGGCAATCGTAATTTTGCCCAAATCATGCCAATTGGATAGGAGATTCACAATACTGCGGTGCGTAACCACGCTGACATCACCCACCACCACGTCGCCACTGGGATCTTTGAGCGTTATGTCGTTAAGTTCCGTCGGCGTAAACCAGCCCAGCGACATACGCCCGATCCGCACGTTGCCACTGATCCGGGAGTTAATTTGTGATTCAATCAATCGTACACCCGGGCCGGTACACAACAGGCTTGGTATTGCCAGAATCAACAGCAGCACCAGCAACACCAGTATTCCCAAGACAATTGGCCAGCGTCGTCGCTTTCGCGCCGCCGACTTGGATGTTGGCGAATTTTCTCCCGCACCAGTATGGCCGGAGTTCAGTGGAGATGTGTCGTCAGCCATGGTATTTCCCTTAGTATTATAACCCACCGGCCCCACAGCCAGTCCATGGCTGGCGTGGCGCACAGTTTTGTCAATTACCCCTTGGTCAAGGCCCGCAAGTCCGTTCGGGGTGACAAAATTTACCGCCTATAGTATATCCTGTGTCCCGGTTCGAGTAATAGTCCCCATCTGTAGCCAATTTCTTTTGGGCCTGTGACCGTTTCTGCAACGCAGTGGCGATTCGATAATGGGGAGGTTAAGGTTTCAATTACAGTATTTATCAGTATTGGGCAGTAGATTCAGTATTGATCAGTAGGGACTGAATGCAGCTGAGGCTTGGAGTTAGAAGTTAGGAGTCCTTTTCACGGATCACGGATCACGGATCACGGATCAATGACGATGGGGGAAGGACCCGGAATCCAGAAGGCAGAAAGGTTTGCTTTGCGAATTTGAAGGATGCCAAGATTGCCAAGTTCGCGGGGCAAGGTGCTCAAGTTGAGCAAGTTGATGGGAGCGTTGATTTTAGCGGTCTTTCTTCAAGATGCTCAAGATGCTCAAGATGTTTTCGTGGGGGGGGGCTGTGGCCGCCAGCATTCAGAATCTAGGATTTAGGAGTTAGAAGTCCTTTTGCAGTATTGATCAGTATTATCAGTATTGATCAGTAATTGCAGTACTGGGCAATATTGGGCCCTTCGCTTTAATGAGCGACGGGATTGGTGCTGCGGTGGTGGCTGCAATGCTTCCCCGGCTCCTGTTCAGGATTCTTTTCCGCGATCACTGTGGCGGCATGTTATTTACTTTTCAAACGGCGGCAAGCCACCAATGATCAATGACCACTGATCACTGATCAATAGGTGGGCAGGCGCCGTGCGGCATCGCTTTAGAACCCAGAATCCGGAATTCAGAATCCAGAACCTGGAATCCAATGATGTCGTACAACGCTATAGGCGCGGACGGGGGAGATAAGCGCGGAACGAGGACGCAGGAGCGAGGAGTTAGCAGTTAATGGCGATGGTGAAAGACGATTAGCCACAGAGGACTCAGAGGCCACAGAGTTTTGGGATAACCGCAAAGCAGCGTAAGAACGCAAAGACGCGACATTACGACGACCACGACGATATTCACCACAAAGAGGCGATCAATGATCAATGACCACTGATCACTGACCAATACTGATAATACTGGTAATACTGGTACTACTGATCAAGGCCACGTATTTTTTGGAAAGCTGTGCCGAAACACGCTACTAAAACATCTTTGCACGCTGCGAGGAATTGGATGGATTGTGGCGCAGGGAGCGCCAACGACCAACGATCAAATGATCAATGATCAATACTGCAATTACTGACCAATACTGATAATACTGATAATACTGATCAATACTGATAATACTGACCAATACTGATAATTACTGATGCTACTGACCAAAGGCACGACGGGAATTCACAAAGAGGATTTGATGGGGAAGCATAACGTAGCCAATTCACCAAGGATTTGAATTTCGGATATTTGGCAGAATCCGCCGCCGACACCCTGCATCGGACCCATTGGAGGCCAATGAACCTGTAATTATGGCTGGAATAGAGTGCTACGTGCGATCTTACCGCTGACTTTCCGTCCGGCTCATTGCCCGGCGAAAGGCCCCCGGAGTGGTCCCTTTTACGCGCCGAAACACCTTCACCATCTGGCTCAAGTCTGGAAAGCCGGAATCCCACGCTATACTTAGCATTTTCTTCTTGCTGGTTAGCAACATTCGGGCGGCATGCTCCACCCGCCGCCGGGCGATTTCCTTGGCCATACTATGGCCTACATAATGCACGAACGATCGGTGCAGCTTGGTATAAGAAACGTGTAATTCCCGGGCGATGCTCTGGGCCTGGAGACTCTGGAGATAGCGGGTGTGAATAATTTTTATCGCGGCGGCGACATCCGCATCCGGAATGGCCAGTATGTCCGTAGACTGCCGCGTGATAACGCCGCGCGGTGGCACCAATACCAGTTTGGTGGAGATTTTTTCACCACGCATCATCCGGTCCAGCAATTCCGCCGCCGTGTAGCCGATGCCCTCCAAGTTGTTGTCAACGCTTGACAGCGGTACCGGAGCCGATGCGCATATCAACGGATCATCATCACAACCCAATACCGCCACATCCTGCGGGACCCGCAAACCCGCTTCCAGGGCCGCCTGAATGACTTCAATGGCGAATTCATCCACTTGGGCGTTGATCGCCAGCGGCTTGGGCAGCTCACTAAGCCGCTGGCCCAGTTGTTGTATGCGGCGGTTATAAGGATTGCCGGAGCAGTCAATGACATGCAGGGTTTTCCCGATCTCGGCAACCGCATTCTGAAATACTCGCAATTTCTCGGTTTCCGCCCGATTGCCCACACAGACATAATAGGCCAAGTGCTCGAAACCACGCTCGATGAAATGTTCCAGCGCCAGATGCACGACTTGTTTCACGTCCGCCATCACCCGTGGTGCCGGAAATGTAGCGTCATTCCCGATATTAACAATGGGTTTATGATAACTGACGATCCGCTTGTCCAAAGTCGGTTCGTTTCCACTGGTGCAAAGGATACCGTCGCCGTCCCACCTCAACGGCACTAACGAATCATGCACGCTGCTTAAATCCAAATCCCAGTGTGCCCGCTCCGCATAACGCCCAATACCGCGTTGTATGGCCATGGAAAACCAACTAAGCGATACCAATACCCGCCGCCGCGGTTCGCGTACCGCCGGGGCGGCGACTGCAGTTACCACTACATTCTCCAAGCCGCTGAACCTCCACGGGTAACCCGTTCACGGACTTTCGTCGGCCAAGCTCGAAAGAAGCTTAACCGTGGAAGAAAAGTATATTACCATCCCCCAAAAAAGAAAATCCCTTCTCCTGAATAAAAGTTGGAATAAAACCGGAACGTCGCACGCAATGTGTCCGATACAATAATGGCACCGAATTATCATTGCGGTGCCTCATGGTCTTCCTATCCGCGTAATTCGCAGCCCCAGAACCCCGCCGAACCGTCCGAGAAGGCTCTGCTAAAATCGACCACTGATTTACCAAAATCGACAACACAAACGCATTGTAACCTGCTATGCTTGTTACGTGCAGTTGGTTCAACCGCAACAGTGTTCAACCGCACAGTTGTTTAGAATTTTGGAAGCGAGAAAAGAAGGTTGAAATGCGGCGGTGGTTAGAGAATTTAATAGTCCAGCATCCCGCGCTGGGCGCAGTACCGGGGATGGTAATGAAAACCGGAAGTGGACACCGGGTATCCACCAGCAGCCGAAGTCTTGAAGCACGCCAAAGCGTCCGAAAAGGCCCGGCTAAAATCGACCA
>JBMFGW010000075.1:0-19341 GCA_049977145.1 Phycisphaerae bacterium | reverse complement strand
TCTCAAGATAATCGTCAAACAAATCTTGCAGGCTGGATTCCCCACGGGCCTGCCGCTTGGCATCCTGCGGGTCAACGCCGGTGGCAATCTGTGTAGTCAAGATAGCGGCTTGCCTGCGGGCCTGCTCAATGGTCATCGGCGGGCAGTCGCCGAGCTTGATACGCGCGGGTCGGCCATTGACACGCTTGTAAAGGGCAAATACGCCCTTGCCTGAAGCACTACGGCAGAACGTCAAGCCCGGGGTCTTGGTATCGCGTGCGTATGCCCGTATCTCGCCCGGCGGGCAGACAATCTTTGCCAAGCTCGCAACGGTAAAAGCTATCTTGGGTGTTACGGTTTTCGGGGAAACTGATACCGAATCAGTGGGCTTCATAAACACTCCTGCGCTACGCCTGCGCTACGCTTTTGGTTAAAAACCGTTAAACTTGGCGTAGCGCCATAAGAGAACGATAACGCTATTGCTCAATAAAATCAAGCTATATTAAACTTGGTTAGTCTGTGGCATACAGTATTGAAAATGACTTTTAATCTGTGGGTCCTGGGTTCGATCCCCAGCGGCCTCATTAAAAACATCCAATAAAATCAATGGTTTAATGAACACAGGACGAAGAGAGCAAGCCTGCATTTTTCATCAGCGTAACAGCGTCGGGCTATATACGCGCCAGGGCCGCTGATCACGCATTTATGGGAACTTATTTCGGCCCTGTTGGTTACCAACTGCGGTACGACACGGAAAACAATTCTTATTACTCGCTGTGTATGATGATAAAGACTGTATTGATTGGAGAGTTGGTTTTAGCGCGACGCTTGTGGTTATGTTCAATGAGATTAACAGACTGCGGTGCGGTGGCGCGCTTTTTAGCTCCCCTCTGTGGCGCGGCTTCTCGGAGTACTGTTGAACCATCGTAGCATTTATTCTACCCCGCCACATGCACTTTTCCAGACAAGCACTTTTCAGCACTTTGACCACAACCGACCTGTTCCGATATACTCTGTTTCAGGTTATGTGTGGTTGTATCGATGATGAATATGTTTGGAATCAATCAGGTGTTAGCTTCAGCTTTAGCGTCCGCAGCATCTTCATACTACGCGCAGTGGGTGTTGCTGGGAATTCTGCTGCTAATTGGACTGGCTTTCGGCGTCGGGAATGTGATTCTTTCCCATACACTGGGGCCGGCGCGCAAAGGTCCGGTCAAGGATTCAACGTACGAATCCGGCGTTGACCCGGTAGGAAGCACAAAAGAACGTTTTAATGTTCGGTTTTACCTGGTGGCCATGATATTCCTGGTTTTTGACGTGGAAGTGCTGTTTATCATTCCTTGGCTGTATGTTTTTAATAATCAGCGCCACTCGTGGATGAAGCTGCCAGTTGGAGCGTTGTTCGTGAGTATTCTGGTATTTACACTTATTCTGTTGGTGGCCTATGTGTATGCTTGGGGTAAGGGTATATTTCAATGGGATTGACGCCAAGAAGCTGGCGCAATGGAGTATGTCATGGCAATTGAACCAACAACATTACCGGATAATTTTCTCACGCTGAATCTGAAGAAAGTTGTGAACTGGTGTCGGCGTTCCAGCGTCTGGCCGCTGCCGTTTGCCACCGCCTGCTGCGGCATTGAGCTGATGGCCACCGCCAGCAGCCGGTACGACTTAGCCCGCTTTGGTGCTGAAGTCATGCGATTTTCACCGCGGCAGGCCGATTTATTAATAGTGGCGGGGCGCATCAGTTTTAAGATGGTTCCCGTTTTACATCGTATCTACCTGCAAATGGCCGAACCGAAATGGGTGATCAGCATGGGAGCCTGCGCCAGCACCGGCGGCGTATTTGATAACTATGCCACGGTGCAGGGCATTGACCAGTTTATGCCGGTGGATGTTTATGTTCCCGGCTGTCCTCCGCGTCCGGAAACACTCATTGAAGGTATCATGGCCATTCAGCGAATTATAGATCAGGATGGCTTGCCGGCAGCTAAACGCCAGCCCCTGAAAATTTCGATTCCCCCGACGTACAAGCCCGCGCCCCAACCGCAAATAGAGCTGGGGCCGCGTTTGACTGCGGCTATGCGATGAAACCGTACGGTCAATGTATCCGCGTGCAGTTTAAAAACGGCCCAAGTTATGCACAACTTCAAAATATGTGATGAGCAGATAATTACGCCCTTTGAACTGTGTAATTCTTCCGCTGATTCGGAATTTGATTTCCGTTCCGTCATGGGCGCTGCGATTTTCCATACGTTCCAGCAGGTGACACGGCAGGAGAATCAGCGGCGGTGCGGTCAGCCGGAGGCTATCCGTTTGAAACACAAAAATCCATTCATGCAAAGGACGATTAAATAATAAACGGCCGGACCGATTCCAAATATATGAACCTTCGGGCAGTGCCGCTGCCAAGCCGTTCCCGGCGGGCTGCGGCAAATCGGGAATGGGCTTGGAGGTCCGCATCGGAGGGATCGTTACCAACTGTTCAATGGGGCGCGAAATATGGTGTGCCAGCAGATTGTTGAGCACCGCTTGCGCGCTGGTCTTTTGGGCCAGCGATGCGGTCAGCGGTTGCGTGGCCGCGGAAGTCGCCGGTCGTGTCTTTTTCATTGGGGAGTTTTGCAACAAGCGAACATCCGCGCTGGGCAGCAGATAAAGTTGATGCTGATATTGCGTGACAATTCCGCTTAGCACAAAGCCCGTATGCGGCTGCTGAATTAATTCCATAGCTTGCAAGGCTAAGCAAGGAAGCAATTGAATTGTGCGGGGCCAGTCTTTTTTAGGGTGGATAAATTGAAATTTTGGATAGCGTACACCGGGTTTCAACACCAGCTTGCCTGGTACATTTCCCAGCACGCTGCCGGTGCGCAGAGTCGCCATTAATGGAAGAACAGTGTTGACCTTGGCAGGTGTTCCTGCCCGGGAATGGCGTCTGACGGCACTAGCGGCGCTGCAGAGTAAGCCGACGCTTAAAACTAGTATGGCCAATGTTGCTTTCAGCAACGGCAGCCTGAACGTATGTTTTTTCATCGCCACACCACAATTCCATGACCCAACAACGTCAACCTTCGTAATTGCCGCTACGCCGGCTTTGCTGTCGCCGGCGGATGGCCTCCCAAGGCCAAGTATTGATAATATCATCCGGCCTGGCCCAGGCGCGCCGCGCGGTAAGAATACCATAGTTTATTTTATCCATATCCTCACGTTGATGCGCATCGGTATTAATGCACAGCGGTACACCCGCCTCCACGGCCAATCGGGCGTGGGTATCCCGCAAGTCCAGCCGCAAGTCATGAGAATTGATTTCCAAGGCCACGCCGCTGCGTGCTGCGGCCATCACCAAGGCCTTCATATCCGGTTCCAGCCCACGTCGCTCCCCCACGAGTCGCCCGGTTGGATGGCCAAGAACATCCACACACGGATGGGAGGCAGCGCGAATCAACCGCGCCGTCGCGGCGTCGCTTTCCTGGCTAAGCGCTGAGTGCGGCGAAGCCACCACCCAATCCAGTTGCTGGAGAACATCATCCGGATAATCGAGCGAACCGTCGGCCAGAATATCCACTTCACTGCCCGCCAGCACAGTAAGACCCTTCACTTTGGCCGCTGCCGCGTGAATCGCCTTGATATGTTCCATGAGCCGATCCACACGCAGACCATTGGCTTGCACCTGCGATTTACTGTGATCGGTAATGGCAAAATACTCATAACCGCGTCGCTTCGCCTCGGCAATCATGTCGTCAATGCTGCATTGCCCGTCGCTGGCGGTGGTGTGGGAATGCAGATCACCACGAATATCGGAAATTTGCAGCACCGGCCAAACCGCTGGAATATCCCGGATCAAAAATTTCAGCCGCGGGTCTGAGGCTTCAATATTCGCGCCGTGCCGGCGTTCAAACATAAGCGCCGCGAGTTCAATTTCGCCACGGTCTTCCCGCATTTCCGGCGGTATCCACGCCAATTCCAAGGCCTCATAAATATTCTCCTCCTTTTCTCCCGCCACCATTGTTGCATCCCGGAAAAGCCCCCATTCATTAAGTTTCAAACCTTTCTGCGCCGCCAATGCGCGTACATGCACGTTATGCTCTTTGGATCCGGTGAAATATTGCAGTGCTGCGCCCCAGTGTTGTGGCGCCACAATTCTAAAATCAACTTGCAGTCCCGTTTTGGTACGAATGCTTATTTTGGTGTCACCTGCGCCAAGTGTCTGCCGCGTCTGTTCATGCGCCAAAATCGTGCCGGTAATTGCAGGTACCGCGTCAGTGGCGGCACCGATAAGTATGTCAATATCACCGACTGTTTCTTTTCCCCGCCGCAGGCTCCCGCAATATTGGACGTGCAATACGCCCGCCACGGTCGCCAGCACCACACAATAACTTTCAGCCAAGGGTAACGCCCAGCCCAGGCCGATGCGTTTTCCCGCTTCTTCCATAAATTCCATATTCTGACGAATTTTCAGACGTTTTTTCTCGCCAAGGCCCTTGATCTGCGGCATGGTTCCTTCCGTAAGATGCTTCTTTAATTCCGCCACGGTCGTGATTCCAGCCTCTTTCCACAATTGATGAGCGGTTTTCACACCCACCGAAGAAATAGCCAGCATTTCCAGCACACCCGCAGGAACCCGCGCGGAGAGTTCCTCAAATTCAGAAATATGGCCAGTGCGCAAAAACTCGCCGATTTTATCCACCGTATTTCTGCCGATCCCGGGCGTTTGTTCCAAGCGGCCCTGCGTCTGAAGTGTTTCTACATCTTCCGGCAAATCTTCAATAATCCGTGCAACCTTTCGCGTCCCCAGCACGCGAAAAGAGTTTTCTTCCAATAAGGCCATCACGTCCGCCGCGCGGCTGAATAATCGGGCAATTTCCTGATTTCTGCTCATGGTTTTCCACTCCCATTGTCTGGCAAGATAGTGGTTTCAATGCCAGCCTGAAGGGCCGCGCATAACCGGGCGTCGCCGATGGTGGTTACTTTGATATTTAGCGCATCTCCGCGGGTGCCCAGCACCTGGCCGCCGGTCAGTTCAATAATTTGCGCATCATCAGTTACAAGATTGATACGATTTGTATGCATCAGCATTTCAAAACCCTGCCGTAGCAACGCCGTGCGAAAACATTGCGGGGTTTGTGCCTGAAAAAGTCCTGCCCTGGCGACGGTCTGCGTAATAGTCTGATCCGGGGCGAGCCGCTTGAGTGTAGCTGGTTCCGCCAGCACCGGCAGGGCGGCGCCGTGCGAGACCGCTCCGGCAAATGCGGCATCAATGACCTCCGACGGCGTTACGGGCCGGGCGGCATCATGAACCGCGACATAGGGGGTTCGCACTTCGCCACTGGAAAGCGCTTTGTACACACTCTCCCATCGTTCCGATCCGCCGGATAGCACATAGAGCGTTTTACCCGCCAACACCGATTGCAGATGTTGGCGGTACAAGTCGATGCGTCCTTCCGCGGCCGCAATGATGACGGCGACCACATCCGCACGCTGCGTAAATAAGGCTACGGCTCGTTGTAAGACAGTTCGACCGGCAAGATCCACTAATAATTTATCGCCCGCGCCAAAGCGCGTGCTTTGCCCCGCGGCGGGTAGTATCACGGTGAATTCAGCGAGTCCAGCCATGTCCTTGAGTATCGCTGAAAATCAGCCGGGCGACAACATATCGGTAAGCATTGGCGGCGGGGAGCGATAACCGGCCATGGGTTTCAACCCAGGGCTGCCCAAAAATACAAGGCCACTCCCACGCAGTGACGCAGTGAAAACACGCAGCCATTACGTCCGCTACCCATTGTTCTCCACAATCAGTGCGAAATGTCGACAAAAGCGGGCAGACTATTTACAAGCGTAGTTTCGGCGCGCCCGAGTACCGTCAAAGCTCTTCTCCCCGCACGGCAACGGCTGGCGGTGTTTGGCCCAATGTCCAGCACTGGCAAGCATCCGCAAGAGCCGGTATCTTTATTTTATGAGTAAAGAACCCATTATTCGTGTGTTAGTCGTTGATGATGAAATTGACCACGCCGATGTCCTGAGCGAGGCGGTGGCCCGAATTGGTTATTCCGTTAAACAGGCGCATAATCTGGCGGATGCTAAACGGTATTTCGCCGAAGGCGACTTTGATCTGGTCGTGACGGATTTGCGAATGGACAGTCCACAGGATGGATTTGAACTGCTGGAATGGGTACTAAAAACGCGTCCGGGAACACAGGTCATTGTGGTAACGGCGTATGGCGATGTTTCCACAGCGGTTCAGGCCATGCGTTCTGGAGCTTATGATTTTATCACCAAACCGCTGGACCTGGATTTGATTCGCGCCCAGATCAGACGCACCGCAGATAAGGTTCTGCTGGCGCGGCAAAATGAAACTTTCAAATTAGCACTTGATCAGCGCTACGGCATGGAGGGTATCATCGGCAATTCCCCCGCCATGCAGCGGGCGCTACAACTGGTGCGGCAGATCGGGCCGACGGATATCAATGTACTGGTATTAGGTGAATCCGGCACCGGCAAGGAACTCATTGCCCGCGCCCTGCATCAGAATTCGCGGCGGCAGGCCGGTCGGTTTGTGGCGCTGAACTGCGCCGGTCTTAATGACAGCACTTTGGAAGATGAGCTTTTCGGCCATGTTCGCGGAGCCTTTACCGATGCCCGATCCGACCGTCTGGGCCGCTTTGAGTACGCCGACGGCGGCACACTGTTTATGGATGAAATCGGTGATATGCCACTGACCATGCAGGCGAAACTTTTGCGGGTTTTACAGGATCGGCAAGTAATCCGCCTGGGTTCCAATGAGCCGATACAGGTGGATGTGCGATTCATTGCCGCCACGAACAAGGATTTGGAGGAGGCCGTCCACAAGCATGAATTCCGGGATGATTTGTATTTTCGCATCAAAGGGGCCACGATTCTACTGCCGCCATTGCGACAGCGGCGTGAGGATATTCCGGTGCTGATCGAACATCTCATGAAGAAAAGTTGCCAGCGTCTCAATAAACAATGCGAAGGTATCGACCATGAGGCACGCGATATTCTTATATCCTATTATTGGCCTGGCAACGTCCGGCAATTGGAAAATGTCATCGAAAATATGATCGCGTTGGCGGGCGGTCCGCGCCTGACGATGGACGATATTCCTCCGGATATACTCGGCCATTATTCCGTGGAAACCGTTCCCACCACGGCACTGGCTCCTCTCAATCTGGCCGGCGGCGCGGCGACTGGAACCGCTATTACCAGCCTTGCCGGCGTAAGTTTGGCGGAACTGGAAAAGGAAGCCATTCAAAAAACCCTGGAGTTAGTAAGCGGTAACCGCGAACAGGCGGCCAAACTCCTGGGCATCGGTGAACGCACGTTATACCGTAAAATTAAGGAATATGGCGTTCAGGAGCAGACACCGTAGTGCAACCGTAAAGTCGGTGCCGCCAAATATAATCGAGCACAGCGGGGGGAATTTGATTTATCACGGGCAGGGCTTGTCCAAGGCGCTGACGAATGGTGGTCGCGGAGATGGCATACTTTGGAATGGCCAGCACCCCGGCGCGTACCTGGTTCCACAAGTGCGGAGGAATGTGCGGCGATTCTTCGGGAATGCGGTACCCTGGCCGCGGCAACACCGCGATTGGAGTGTTTTTCAAAATAGTCGTAATTTCCCGCCAAGTATGTAAAGCCGACAATTGATCCGCCCCAATCAGCAGCGTCAACAAATCATCCGGGTGGTCGCGCTGCATAATACTTAAGGTATCAATGGTATAGCTCGGCGGCGGTCGCTGGAGTTCCACATCGGAAACTTCCAAGGATGGATCCTCGCCAATGGCCAGTCGCAACATCGCTAGCCGCTGCTGCGGGGTGGCGGAGGAAGTGTTGGCGGATAATTTATGGGGTGAGGTATTGGCGGGAATAAACACCACGCGATCCGCGTGCAGCCTGGCCAATGCTGCGCGGGCGATTTGCAGATGTCCGTTATGCACTGGGTCAAACGTACCGCCAAAAATCAGTATTTTTGCCATAGCCGTTGCTCATCTTGCAGGCAGCTTTTACACTGGCGGGAAATTTTCCGGCATAAACCGGAGTACAAATTACTGGAGCCGCCGATGTCTATTTATACCCGCCATGGAGATCAGGGCCAAACCACCTTGTTTGATGGCCAACGCGTTGATAAGGATGACCCGCGGCTGATTACCTATGGTACGGTGGACGAATTAAACAGTTGGTTGGGGATGGCGGTGTCGCTATGCCGCCATGCGCAGTTGGTGCAGATATTAAATCAACTCCAGTACCAGTTATTTGATCTTGGCGCGGATTTGGCCACGCCGCTGGATTCACCCAATAGCGCCTTAGTCAACCGCGTTCACGCCGAACTGACTGCCGCAATTGAGCGCCAAATCGATACTATTACTGCGGAACTTCCACCGCTGAAACAATTTATTTTCCCCGGCGGTTCGCCTTTGGCTGCCCATCTGCATGTGGCGCGCACGGTTTGCCGCCGGGCAGAGCGGCATCTGGTGGGCCTTATGCGGCATGAACAAGTGGGTGATGCGCCTTTGATTTATCTTAATCGGTTAGGCGATCTTTTATTTGTGCTGGCCCGATGGGCCAACCAGCTTGACGGCTATCCGGAAACCCATTGGGAGAAAAAAGCGTGAAGACACCAGCAGGCCCATTTTTTATCGGGAAGCTCTAAAATCAGACGCGGCGGGGTGAAGAAAAACTTAATTTCCGGCTTTGTTTCTTACTGTCGGCGTATGGGATATAATTAATAAAATCTTTAGGAGACAGGTGTTGCCGTATGGCTGATACGAAAAGAGATTTTTATGAGGTACTGGGCGTCAGCAGGTCTGCGGGGATCGATCAGATAAAATCCGCCTATCGGAAGCTGGCGCGCAAGTTTCATCCGGATGTCAATAAAAACGACCGATCCGCGGAAGCTAAGTTCAAGGAGGTGCAGGAGGCTTATGATATTTTAAATGATCCTAAAAAACGGCAGGCCTATGACCAATTCGGCCATGCCGGTGTCAGCAGCGCCGCCGCCGCTGAAGCCGCCGCCGCTGCGGCGAATTCCACGCGGGATGGTTCCGCTTTTCGTTATTCGCGGCGTACACCAGGCGGGGCCACAGTTGATTTTGGCGATGTCGATTTGAATGATCTCTTTGAATCGATCGGCGCCCGCCAGCGCAAGAGCCGCCGCAACTCGGTTGCCTCTCCGTTCGCCGCAGAACCTTCCGACATGCCGGAGGCGGTGGGGGCGGATATTGTGCATCATGTTACGCTGAGCTTTGAACACGCGGCCCGCGGTACCACAATGGATTTGCGATTTGACGCTGCTAACCGGGCCTTCACGGAAACCCTTAGCGTAAAAATTCCGCCGGGCGTAGATGAAGGTTCCAAGGTGCGGGTACGGGGCAAGGGCCAGCCCTCTATGATGGGCGCTGGCCGTGGTGATCTCGTGATTATCACGCACATTGCGGCGCACGCGTACTTTACGAGATCCGGTAACGATGTTCTTCTGGACTTACCACTAAGTGTCTCCGAAGCCGCCATGGGTACTGTCGTCACTGTACCCACCTTGGACGGACCGGTGGAGTTGCGTGTTCCACCGGGTGTTAATTCAGGGAAAAAATTGCGGATCAAGGGGCGCGGTATACCGGGCCGGGATGGCATTAAGGGGGATCAATTGTGTCGCATACTGGTACTATTGCCGGAGGCGCTGACGGATGCGGAAAAGGCGGCTCTAACGGCGCTAGACAAAGCTCATCATTTTGATGCGCGGAGTTCAGTAGTCTGGAAATCTGCCGGTAGCGCCACGACGGGGCGCCGTACGAATTAAGACTGACAGTACTGCCGCTGTACATGCGGTGCATGACCGACGTAACGGTGTTCGTTCCCGCAAAAAAGTCGGCATGACGGATAGCACCGCGACGTGGTCGGCGTTAAAACGGTCTGAATTTATAACCGGTGGCGCCCACGGTAAAAACCGTCGAGGGCCTATCGCATCGACTCTGCATGCGGCCTACGCTGCGACACGGGTAGAACGCTATTGGCGAGGACGCATGGCATGTTGGACTTTTGGCAACATATACGCGGCGGACGGATCAGGACGGCCCAGTTGCGGGCGGGCTTCGTAAGTATCGCGCCCGCTATGGTCACTGCGGCGATCACGGCGACCAGCGGGACCGCGCCGGCGGCGCCGATTCTGAAGTCCGCGCGGGCCGTATCGCGTCTGGGTCAGTTGCTGATGCTGGCAATGTTTCTGGTTATACTTTTTATTTTTATGGTCAGCCTGCTGATAGCGGTGCGGCGGATTATGCTGCTGCGACACCGCGGTCCGCACGTTAAAACCACATATATTGATGCGTGGAAAATCGCCGGCCAGCGTCTGAATCCCGATGATGATTCCGAAGCATCGGACGAGTTAGATAACCCCAAATAATGCGTGCCTGGCTACGACGGACATACTGGTAACCGGTCTGAGTAATGGCTGGTAAAAGTCGTAAGTGATGAAAACACATGGGTTTACGAATTTTAAGACCTGAACAATAAATTTTTGCAATCAAATGATTTAGATATTTTCCGGTCGATTACCCGAACAAACTCTTGGAATCATTTGCGTTCCGGAGCCGAGCTGATTATATAAGGCGGCCATGCTGATCGCCGGAATTGATGAAGCGGGGTACGGGCCTCTTTTAGGGCCACTGGTGGTGTCAGCGGCGGCGTTTCGGTTTCCTGAACCACTGAATGTTTCCGATATAACACCTGCACAGCAGTTGTGGAAAAAACTTTTTCCCATGGTGGTAGCCAAACCACCGGTTAAATCCGGCGCATTAATTATTGCCGACAGCAAAGTAATCCACCGTTTATCCGCCGGCGATAAATACCTTGAGCGTGCTGTTCTGGTCATGCTCCGACTGGTTCCCAATGCCGCGCCCGCGCCGGCCAATTGGAACGATCTCCTGGCGCGGCTCTCCAATTCTCCCGGCGCTGCGCAGGAACCGGCACCGCCGTGGCAATGCAATGCGCCGGTCCCCGCGTTTGGCGAAAGCGGTTCGATTGCCATTGCCGCCAATATGTTGCGAAGTGTCATTGGCGGCGGCAATACGCCACCGGCGGGTTTATGGACGCGCGTGCTGGATGTCCCGGAATTTAATCGCCTCGTGGCGGCCACGGCTAACAAAGCCTCGGTTCTCACAAGCATTACGATGATGCATGCCCGAAACCTGCATGATCGGTTCCATGAATCGGATCTTCTACTGTTTGTGGACAAACAGGGAGGACGTGATCATTACACGCATCTGCTGCTGCGGACATTTCCGGACTGGCCGCTGAAAGTGATGCTGGAATCGGCACCGGAAAGCCGCTATTTAATCAGCACCAGCCGTGGAAAAACACTGCTTATTTTCCGTGAAAAAGCCGAGCAGCATTGCCTGGCTACCGCGTTGGCCAGCATGGTATGCAAATATGTACGGGAGTTATATATGACCATGTTTAATCAATGGTGGACGCGGTGCATTCCCGGCCTCGAACCTACCGCCGGTTACTACACCGACGCTATGCGCTGGCTGGCTCGGGCCGAACCGGAGTTTCACCGTCTGGGAATCAAACGGGAAATGGTGGTTCGTATTAAATAAAAGGCACTGTCTACTGGTCTACTGGAGCCTGTGGCAGTTTATGCCAAGGGGCCTGGCGACAGGTCGCGGCGACGAACAACAAATAATGGGAGGATTCTGGAGCGAGCCGATGGGTTTATCCCATTGGGAGTGTGTCGTAGCCGCTTTGGGCCACAATCCATCCAATTTTTCGCAGCGTGCAAAGATTTTTTAGTAGCGTTTTTCGGCACAGCTTTCCAAAAATCCGTACTCCGTCGTCGCGTTTTGGTATCTCCGCGTTCTCGCGACTCCGCGTGAAATTTCGGTTGCGGCGCCGCCGCGCTGTGAACAGTTCCAAAAACAGTCTCAGCCCCATCGCCCCCGCCTTGGCCTTCAACATTGAGAATAGGGCGGTCGCATGGTCAAACAACGCTCTCCCCGACGAAAACATCGACGCCATAATCACCACCCCGCGCCGCACGCCGGGTCCCGATCCGATCAAACTCGACCAATGCATCCAATGGCTCTACGAATTCCTCGCCCCCAATCCACGCCCCCAGGCCGAAGTAATCCAGGCCGGCAACGCCGCCGGATTTTCCTACCACACGCTCCGCCGCGCCAAAGCCGAACTCAACGTCCAATCCAGACGCGAAAAGGAAGGCCATTGGCTCTGGCGCGTCCACCCCAGCCAACGGGCGTGGCAATAAATCCGGGCAGCGTACCGGGACGTCCCTTCCCCTTTTAGCCGCGTGTGCTTGCACCGCGCGTTTTGCGCGGAAAATCCACGGGTGCCCGGAAAAATTGCCACGCCCCCAGAGACAAGCGCTGGCCAAGCTGTTGACTCCGGCTGCGGAAGCGGAAAAACTGCCGTAGTGGCTTGGTTGGCACAGATATAACGGTAGAATACGCGGCGAGGTGATGGTGGTGATGGAATGGTTATGAGCGCCTTAAAAGCCAAACTCAAACCAACCCGGTTTCTCGGTATGTCCGCCGCCGGCCTCCACTCAGCCGCCAGAAAACCTATCCCCCAGCCGGGGGTTTTCCGGACAACCACCCCGCCTCGGTCGCCAGCACACGAAGTGTGTTAATCCACAGCACAATATTGCGTTGCGCCAACGCGGGATCTTTAAGTTCCTGCTGCTGATGGGCGATGTAGGTGTTCCGGAAATCGTAAACCTGCTGAATTTGCTGGAGTATTTTCCTTGCCCCGTCTACCTTGAATGCCTTGGAGACAGACTCAAATACGCCACCGGGTTTCACGCGACCGTTGAGGGCAAAATCAAGGCACGTCCGCAGCAGTCCAATAGGCATCGTTCCGCTTTTGAATACCATCGTCTTCTTAAGGTTCGATGCCGTCTGCTCATAGTGCTTTTGCGTGCCGGGGTCGGTGCCGTAGGGCAGATAGACGGCGAACCACGCTTGCTGGCTGGCGGCATCTTGCGGCATCGCCGGAACAAGCCGCCGGACTATCAGCTCCTTGGCGGCATCATCGAGCGGCCCCAAAAGGCCGGTGAACGCGGCAGCATAATTGCTTCCCGGCTTGCCTTCCATGAAACGGAAGAGCGTGGTGGCCTGTTCGGCTGCCTGCCTGTAGCGCGGTGGCAAATCATTAAGAACGTCACTGGGAACCAATGGAGATTCTGACTGTTTCTCGTCGGCCTCGACAAAAGCGGGGCCGAAAAGACTTGGTATTGCTGCGTCTTCGTCGCTGTCCAGCAGGTTCTGCAAAGCGGGCCGACAAGCGCCGGCCAATTCCTCAATGGTAGAACCCGTCATGCGCTGAAAAACGCCCTGCGGAATATAGAGGTATTCCCAAGGGCAAGCCTTGCTGCTCGCCGACTCGCACCAAGTTACCGCAGCCTTTGCCTTTTTAGGCACGTCCAGGTCCTCTTTTCCCTTGGTTTCAATAATGTAATGTTTTCCCGATTTGGTGCGGACGAAAAAGTCGGGCGTGTAAAAGGCCAGATTTCCCGCGTGTCCCAGGTAATCAATGCGTAAACATTGCGGGCCGGCATTCTTGGCAAATGCAGCCGTGTCGCCCGCGCGATCAATGAACGTGGTGGCTGCCTGTTCCATTGCACGATTGCACGGTACCAGATTAAATAGCGTGTGTTTCGCTTCCACCGCCGGATGGGTTTCGCTGTGCGTGACCTGATACGGTTTCCAGCCCGATAGCCTTGTCACCGGCCCGACAACGGAGCGTTTCTCAACCGTGATCGTGCGCGACCGTACCAGCGGTACAAACACCGCGCGGATGTGCTCCGCCACATCGGAATCACCGAGGCGCACGATGAGGCGTTGATCCGACAGACTTGTCTTCTCGTTGAATAATATCTCCTCAAGGAATGTCTGCATCAGCGTTCCCAGCACCGGATGTAAATTGCGGAGCTTGCATACCTGCTCAATTTGCTGCACATAATAACTTACCGCGCCAAAACCGGTGCCCAGCAGCGGCAAATGAATTTGCATTCGCTCCACAACTTCCCCGGTGAATAAGTGCTTGCCCTCATAGTCAATCTCAGGTTTCACCGCACGGCCCAGCGGGAGCGGTTTGTATCTGGCGAACGCCTTCTTCACATCATCAAGGGTCAAGCCTTGTAACATTGGCACGATCCGATGCGCCTGCGACAGGCCGGGCAGCGTGATCTCAAGCGCCTTGAAATCCTTGCGTGCCTCGTCAGGATAGATGGATATGGTCGTGGCGGGAATGTGCTCAACATCCACCGAGTCAATGGCTACGCCCTCTTGTGCAAGCTGCTCCTTGTACAGCGCCGCAAACATCGGGTGCTCCACAACGGAGACCAATTCGGCCGCACCCTGTCCCCCCGGCGGCGTCATGCGGCGAAGCCCGCGCCCCAGTGTTTGCTCCGGCAGAATCGCCGCCTTGGATGAGTATGGCCGCAGTGGAACAATGGTTGTGACATTCCGCACGTCCCAGCCCTCGCGCAGCATCAGTACCGACACAATACACCGATAAGGCGTGGAATTATCATCAAGCGAGCGGCTTAGCTCGCGCAACGCCTTGAGGTCCTCATCCGTGATCTCACGGTCACTTTCCACAAACTCCTTGCGCGCATTGGCACCATTACCGACTGTTTTCACCCGCCCCTTGAGGTTCGTGTGCAGGTTGATGGTCTTGCCATTGAGATGCTTAAATGTCTCATCGGTGTTCAGGCGTTGGGCAATCGCATCAGCGGCTGCGGTGTCCTCGCACATCACGAACATCAGCGCCTTCTTGCCACTTTTTTCCCACTCCACACGGCTGCGATCCCAGCGTTCATAACCCAGCCGCAGGTGGCGATCAAAGCGGAAAGCGGCATTCTCGCTTGGCCCCTCGCACAAGGCATCACCCGCGCTGCCGATGATCGGCGTCTTAACAATACCACCGTCCACCGCTTCACCCAGCGGCGTGTCGCACACAATGTGCTTGAACGGCTGGCCCCTGTTGTCCTTGGGTGTGGCGGAGAAATCCAATTGGGCCACCAGCCCCGCTCCAGTGCGCGCCCGCGTAGCTTCATGGAGAAACCCGATGGCCTCATTCCACGCCGAATCAGTATCCCAAACATGATGTGCCTCATCATTAAACACCATCAGCCGCTTGTGGGAAGTAATGCGATCCCGCAGCAGTGCCCCCGTGTCCAATGCCTTGCTTTTCGATACCGCAGGCCCCATGAAACCGTAGGTTTCCGCATCCCGCTTGCGCTTTTCTGAATTGTCGTAAAGTCTGTGGATATTGGTCAGATATAAAACGCCGCCCGTCGCTGCCCCGCCCGCTTCATCCTGCAGCACCACGCTTAAGTTCCAATCGCCGCGCCATTCGGGCGGAATCAGCGGATCGGTGTCAAATATTTTCCCGCCCGCGAAATCATCTTTGAGCCTTTCGTAGACCGTGAGGTTTGGCGCAATAACCACAAAGTGCCGGGCCATCGGCGAATCCGATTCGCGCAGAGCGTGAAAATAACTCCATACCATGGCCAGGCTCATACATTTGGTTTTGCCCGCTCCGGTGGCCAATTTGAAGGCGTAACGCGCCCAGAGGTTTTCATCCTCGGTAATTCCCAGTGCCGCAATTTCCCGATCCGCTCCGCCGAAATCAGCAACCAGTTGCGACAGGCAACCAATCCGCCGCACTTCCTTGAGATAAATCAGCGTTTCAATGGCTTCACGCTGGCAGTAATAATAACGGAATTCATATTCATCCCCGGATGGCGTTGTCATACGGTGTGGGCGCTCGAACCAGTGCTTAAGCAAGCGGAAGGTTGTTTCGCTGGCCCCGATGTAAAAGCCCTCACGCCATTGCCTTATCTCCGCCCGGAGATTCTGCACGATGGCAATCGGCGATGGCCGCCGGTGCGTAATGATCTTCGCTGGCTTGCCCGCCTCATGGTTTCGCACGCGGTGCGAACGCGGTTCCTCCCACGGCTCAAAAAGGGGTTCCAGAGCGGAGGCAGGGCTTATTGCAGACGTATCCATTGGCACGTTCACGCGTCTGCCCCTAAATCAAGCAGAAGCTGGTCTGGCGCGGATAACCGTGAAATTGTTGATAGATCGGCGAGCAGTTGAAAGTCCTCCTCCCGCCAGACATCAACTGTATCATCAAAGAGAGAAACAAAGTGTAATGTCTCCGGCCCGACGGCTAGATGGCTTAAATCGTGCCATTGCGCCACGATATGGTCGACGGTGGGACGCGCTGCGGATCGGCTGCCTGTCGCCAGCACACTTACCAGCGAACTACGGTTGGTCGCGCGAACGTGAAAGTCTATGATCCAACTCCGCCCGCACCGCCCGAGCAACCGCTCATTGCGCTCAAAGGCCAGGTGCTTATCCGCCAGAATCCCGGCCACCTCCTCCGATGTGGTTTCCATTCCGCTCGCACGAAATGTGAACCATAAATCGGAAATCCGCAGCGCCGCCTGAGCCACTCGCGTGGCTACCGACGCAAACTCATCTTCAGCCCGGCATCTGGCCACGATTGTACCTTTAAAAAACTCCACGCCATGCGTAAGGCAAATATCCTCGATCAAATGGCTCTGTCGCGGAGACCGCCTCAGCGACGATGTCTGCATTCTCAGCCAACGCGTCGTTTCCCCCAGATCACTTATGGAAATAGTTTCCCCGGTTCTCCGGCAGAAAAGGTCGATGTTATCACCATCGGGATAAAGGTACGGCGTGCGAATGCGATCATATTCGCCGACATTGCTGCACACAAACAAGCGGCTTATTCCCGCAGAGAGTCTTTCACAGGTGCTTGACGAATTCATAGGAACGGCTCCTTTTGTACTGTTCGGGGCGTTTCCAGTTTTCCATTATGCACTATTTTAGCCTCGGTGCAGAATTGTTCCCATAGGCGAACCGGATCATCCACCCCAGCGGTAATATCTTCCGGGACATAAGCCTGCTTGTCCGAAAATTGCTCGCTCCAGCGGTGTTTGTGTTTCTCCCCAATTTGTTGGCAAGTGGGATTGTGATGGTCCTTCCCGATATCCAGGGCGTAAATTCTTCCTACCGGCTTCAAAATAAGAGCAAACGTCAACGCCCTCGCCAGTGGGTTGTAGCTGCCGCGAACAAACAGCGGCCAACCGTCCGCGGAATCCACCTCGGCGCGAAATTCAGTCGCCGGAGAATGGTCCTCATCCTCGGACCATTTGATATCCCCCGCAATTGTCTTGCTTCCATCCAATAGGATCGTTTCAAGTTCGGCGTTTTCCATTCTGCAAAACCTTTCTACCTTTGACGATTAAACGGGGCGGAAGAGCCGGTAACATCAGCCAGCGCATCTCACCATTCTCTCTCATACCGTCACCTCCAGCGTGATACTGGTATCGCAGCCGAACGTGTCCACCACCTTGACACAGACCGTGTGTACGCCGCGCTTGGCGTACACATACCCCGCTTCGCTGACAGTTTTCAGTGATCGGTCTTTGCGTGTGCGGTAATCCTGCCAGTGATGATTAAAGGGCTGGCCCGGTTTCCAGTCAAAATCCACCGCCCAGAAATCAATAAAATCAAACCCGCTTTTGATGGCCCGCTCTTTCATCGCCTCAAGTTCAGTGCCCGGAACCTCCGCCAGCGAAGGTAAAAACCGCGTTAATTTTACATCCACGCTCGGCATGTCGCCTTTTTTCTCTGGTTCTCTGGTGACACCCTGCGCTTCGAGCACCGCAACTTCCAAAAATGGTGGCGGCCCTTTACGATTCCTTTCCATAATTTCACGCGGTATCTGAATAAGCTTCAAGGCCACGCCCAGTTCGGTTTCCAGCGCTGCCGTGGTAAGTCGCAAATCCATTTCAAATTCCCACGCCAGGCAATAACATTCGCGCCCGCCGGCGGCCTTGACCGCCTTGGCCACTGCTGTTGCTTCTTCGCGGGAGAAAATGGAATCGATCCCATCAACATGGCAGAACGCACTGCCCTTGCGGCCATGGAGCAACGGCGAGGGTGTGCTGCCGGGCGACAGAATTTCCGCACGGAAAAATTCCAGCACCACGCGCCGATGTTCCTCGTTGGCACCGTGCAGCGTTTCCTTTTGCCACCATTGGCGTTCATACCGCCCAAGGTTATAGACATCAAACGCCCGATAGGGTTGATCTTCGGTGTGCAGCTTCCGCTGTAATTCGATGAGCCGCTTGCGGCTGGTGTGAATGGCAAACCGTCCAAGATCAGCCATGATCCAGCGGCGTCCCAAACGCTCAGCAACCGCCCCGGTGGTACCGCTGCCGCAGAAAAAGTCGGCGACGAGATTCCCTTCGTTGCTACTGGCGCGAATCAATTTTTCAATAAGTGCTCCGGGTTTTTGGGTGGCGAAGTTCGTTCTGTCATTTGAGGCTTGATTTTCGATATCGATAAGCAAATAGTCTGACGGTGGAAACCCGTTTCCCAAATAGTCACGAACAACAAGTTCAGGATGCGTTTTTTCCCATTTTGGATCAACATCTTTGGCTGATTGAACGGGGCTTCCAGAAATTCCGCGACCGCACAGCCGGTAATATCCAATCTCATCGTGAAGTCGGTATTTCCTTATTGTCGCCTCAGAATAAGGTTCAAGTACACCTTTAGCTTCAGCGTTAAATACCCACCGATTCCCCTTATGGTATGCAAGAATGTCGTCATGTTTACGATTCCAGTACTGCCGCGAGAATTGACGCGTTTTATAGCACCAAACGACATTATTTAAAAAATTATCCTTTCCAAAAATCTCGTCAAGAATTGAACGCAAAAAATAACTGATACGCCAATCGCAATGCACATAAAGACTTCCATTTTCTGAAAGGAGTTCCCTTATAAGAGAAAGCCGTTCAAACATCATATGGAGATAAGAATCCGTTCCTTTTCCCCACATATCCCGAAACGCGACCATTTCCATGGCCGATTGATCCTTTTCCACGGCTTCTTTGCCATCCCCGATCGGCACCTGCATGGTGAAATCCGCACCGACATCAAATGGCGGATCAATGTAAATCAGATCAACTTTGCCACGGAATTCCTGCAACAAACTGGCCATGACCAGTTTGTTGTCACCCCAGATCAGGCGGTTGCGGAAATCATCCAGCCGTTTGGTTTTCTTATTAAACAAATCCAACTGCCCGGCGGCGGCAGCTTCGCTGCGCGGCTGGTCAATGGTTTCAATCCGCTGCATCGGCATGGCCAATCCGGCCATATCCATCTCCCGGCGATTTCCATATTCATCATATTTCCCCTCCCACACCAATTCCGTTTTCATCCTAGGAGCCTGTCCAAGTAATACCCCTTGCTCCAAGGAATTCTTTTTTAATACTTGACGTGTAGTCATATATATGAT
>JBMFGW010000074.1:0-19579 GCA_049977145.1 Phycisphaerae bacterium | reverse complement strand
CGCCAACAGGGAGCCATTCTGGTTCAGGATAACGCCTCTTACCATAAAGATAAGGACGTTTGGGCGTGGTTTCACCACAACCGCAAATGGTTGGAAGTCAAACCCCTGCCACCCTATTCTCCACAGTTCAACCCCACCGAACGACTGTGGCAGCACACACGTAAGAACGCCACCCACAACCGGTCCTTTCTCACCATAGGTGAGTTGGAACGCACCTTGACACACATGTTCAGCGAAATGCAATCTATGCCGGAAACCATCAGCGCCTACCTGCGGCCATTTTTGTGATATTATGTCCCTTTAATTATACGCTTCTGTATAATGTGGTATCATAATGGTATCATAATGTCTTTGGTAACAATGGTTATTGCCACTGAAAAATGGTAATCGTTCACGTGGTAAAAACCACGCAGATAGATGGAAATGTATCCATTCACGGCGGTACTGGCTGTCACCGCACGCGCGCTGGCTGCGGCGGCCCAATGGGGCCTTGACCGCCGCACATGGCAGGTACGCAAAAATATGGTGCGTGAACGGTTACGGGTTACTGGAAGTCTTTACCCAGCCGCCGGCTTGGGCACCGGGTTGAATGTAGCAAGTGCATTACGCCGGAAAGGCCGTAAATCAACGATTTTCACTCAGGACAGAGGGAAGTCAGGTTAGGGCATAGGCATTACGACCGCACCTGAATCTCCGGCACCAAAACTCGAAGTTGTGACAATAGGCTAGCATCAAGTGGAAGAGATGTAGCGGCCAAATCCTTATCGGGGCAACCTTGATGGTGAAATTCCTGCAATACCCAACGCCCCACACCCCGGCGCTTCAATTCTCTAGCCAGTACCAACAGGTCAGCGGCGGTAACAAGCGATAGATGGACCGTGGTTCGCAGTTCATAACAAACACCGCTGGTAAGGATCATATCGAGAGTTTGTTGAATCCTGCCGCCACTGCCTGGTAGACCAGTGATATCATCGTAACGATGCCATGGTGCTTTGATGTCAAGCCCAACCCAGTCCACCAGCGATAAAGACAAAACTTCCCGTAACCGTGCCGGATAAATTCCTGCGGTATGTAATGCCGTGCGAAAACCAAGCCTGCGCACATCCGCCAATGCCGCAGTCAACTGGGCTTGCGCCGTGGGTTCTCCTCCGCTGAACACCACCGCGTCCAAGAGCCCGCGCCGAGATTGCAGCCATCGCAAAGCATCACACCACGGTATCAAGTTACGACCACGCCAAGGTTGTAAACCGGGATTATGGCAATAAGGACAGCGCAACGGACAGCCTTGCGCGAATAATACCGCTGCGAGATACCCGCCGGGGAAATCAACGGTACTTAGCGGTGTCAGGCCCCCGAGCGCCATTGCCGGGGCCTTTATCGCCGGCATGGTGGCTCCCGGAAAAATCGGCGTTCACGGTGTTCCGCCTGTTTGCCAACATTAAATGAAGCCACGGGGCGGTGGTACCCCATGACCCGCGTCCACACCTCACAAGGCTGGCGTTCCCCAGCAGTAAGTTCCACGACTGTTTTAGAGTTTGGTTTGAAGATAACCGTTGTCATATACGTGCTCCTGAAAAATATCGTCATTGAGTTGTTTGCCGCCGGCGTTTTTCCGCCAAACGTTGTTGATCGCATATCGGACAATAAGGATGTTCCCCGGAAAGATATCCGTGTATTGGGCAAATGGAAAATGTGGGCGTAATCGTAATATAGGGCAAACGAAAACGCTCCAGCGCCCGGCGAACCAATTGTTGGCAGGCCTTGGCGCTGGACATGGCTTCGCCGAGGTATAAATGTAAGACAGTGCCGCCGGTATATTTGCACTGCAAGTCTTCTTGGCGTTCCAGGGCTTCAAACGGGTCATCGGTAAATCCCACCGGAAGTTGTGATGAATTGGTGTAATAAGGGGCTTCGGGGGGACCGGCGTGCAAAATATCCGGATGGCGCTTGCAATCTTCCCGCGCGAAGCGATGCGTGGCACCCTCTGCGGGAGTGGCTTCAAGATTGTAAAGATGGCCAGTTGCTTCCTGGCATGCCACAATGCGGCCTCTGAGATGATCGAGAAAATCAACAGCAAATTTATGCCCTGCTTCGGTGGTAATATTTTCATGATCACCGGTAAAATTCCGGATCATTTCGTTGATGCCATTAACACCTATGGTGGCAAAATGATTGCGCAGAGAACCCAAATAGCGTTTGGTATATGGCAGCAAACCATCGTCAATAAGCCGCTGCACAACCTTGCGTTTAATTTCCAGGCTGTCTTTAGCCAAATCCACGAGTTGGTCAAGGCGGTTATACATTGCCCGCCGGTCGCCCTTATGCCGATAACCGAGCCGTGCGCAATTAATGGTCACCACGCCCATGGATCCAGTCTGTTCGGCTGAACCGAAAAGACCATTGCCACGCTTCAGAAGTTCCCGCAAATCTAACTGTAGGCGACAGCACATGGAGCGGATCATATTGGGACTCAGCTCCGAGTTGACGAAATTTTGAAAATAAGGCAAACCATATTTAGCGGTCAGCGCAAAGAGTTTTTCCGCATTGGAACTCTCCCACGGAAAATCGTGGGTAATATTATAGGTTGGTATAGGAAAAGTGAAAACGCGTCCCTTGGCGTCGCCCTCGCTCATGACCTCGATATAAGCCTTATTGAGCAGGTCCATTTCCGACTGCAGATCCCCGTAACAGAATGGCATTTCCTCGTTGGCAATGTGCGGTCTTTGGTGGCGCAGGTCTTCCGGACATACCCAGTCAAAGGTGACATTGGTGAAAGGCGTTTGACTGCCCCAACGCGAAGGCACATTCAGATTGTAAATGAACTCCTGAACATTCTGCCGAACCTCGCGGTAACTTAAATGATCTCGGCGGACGAACGGTGCCAGATATGTATCGAAGGAGCTGAATGCCTGCGCGCCCGCCCATTCATTTTGTAGTGTTCCGAGAAAATTTACCATTTGCCCCACCGCGCTGGAAAGATGTCTCGGTGGCGCCGCCTCCACCTTGCCAGCCACACCGTTGAACCCTTCCGCTAAAACCGTTCGCAACGACCAGCCGGCACAATAACCTGCCAGCATATCCAGATCGTGAATATGAAAATCACCCTCTCGATGTGCGATGCCTACCGCTTCGGGGTATACGTGCTCCAGCCAGTAGTTGGCTGTTACTTTGCCGGCCACGTTAAGAATCAGGCCGCCTAATGAGTAGCCTTGGTTGGCGTTGGCCTGAACGCGCCAGTCCCGGCGCTGGAGGTATTCATTCACGGACGTAACCGCGTTCACCATAGCTTGACACTCTTGGCGTAAGCGATGGTGCTGTTCGCGGTAGGCAATATACGCACGCGCCGTCTTCAGAAAACCAGCCTGAATTAATTGGCGCTCCACCAAGTTCTGAATCATCTCGACCTCGAGAGATTCTCCCTCCAGTGCCGCCAGCACGGCTTGTGCCAACGTCGTCGCTTGATCTACGGCAAATTCCCCGCTTGCCCTTCCCGCTTTGGTAATCGCTGCGGTAATTCGCGTAAGATCAAATAACACTCTTGCGCCGTGGCGTTTAATCACCCATTGTGGCGAACCGACTGCCGTTGCTGGATTGGCTGGGGTAGTCATCGCGTCTCCCCCTCTTCACCAATGTGTTTTCTTAGTGCACGAGCGGCGGCGACCATGTTACGCAACGCTGGCATTACTTCCTCCCATTTTCTGGTTTTCAGGCCGCAATCGGGATTTATCCACAGTTGGCTATAATTAAGCACACTCATGGCTTTAGTCAGCAGCAGAATCATTTCCGACACTTCCGGAATTCGCGGTGAATGGATGTCGTAAACGCCAGGGCCGATCTCATTGGGATACTTTTGCCGTGAAAATTCTTCCAGCAACTCCATGGCACTGCGGGCAGTCTCAATGGAAATCACGTCGGCATCCATGCTGGCGATCGCGTCCATGATGGCGTGAAATTCGCAATAGCACATGTGCGTGTGAATTTGCGTTTCATCCTTGACACCTCCGGCGGCCAATCGAAAACAGTCCACCGCCCATCGCAGATACTCAGCATGATCTTTACGTCGTAGCGGCAAGCCCTCGCGTAATGTCGGCTCATCAATCTGGATGATGCGTATGCCGATGGATTCCAGTTCTAACACTTCATCGCGCATGGCTAAAGCAATTTGGCGGCAGGTTTCTGATCGCGGTTGATCGTCCCGCACAAACGACCAGTTCAAAATGGTTAATGGGCCTGTCAGCATGCCCTTCATCGGCCTTGAAGTCAGCGATTGCGCGTAGCCGGTTAATTCCACAGTCATAGGTGCGGGACGATAAATATCGCCGAAAATAATTGGCGGTTTCACACAACGTGAACCGTAACTCTGTACCCATCCATTTTTTGTAACGGCAACCCCCGCCAATCTTTCACCAAAAAATTCGACCATATCGGTACGCTCAAATTCACCATGAACCAGCACGTCAAGTCCAATTTCCTCCTGCCGTGTGACCGCATCACGAATCTGATCCCGGATAAACTGGTCATATTGAAGCTCCGACCAACGCCCGGCAAGGTATTCCGCACGGGCTTTCCGCACTTCCGCAGTTTGTGGAAACGAACCGATAGTGGTCGTCGGCATTGGGGGGAGTTTCAAATGTCGTCGTTGGGCCATCTGCCGTTGCGGAAATTCGCTGGTACGCCGCAACATGCCCGGTGTTATAGCCTGCACGCGTTGCCGCACCATCTTGTTGAGCGTGCGATTGCAAGAGCGACGCCGCATGATGGAATTTCGATTGGCGGTCAGCTCTGTGGATACAGCGACGCGGCCCTCGTTAATGGCACGGGTTAATAATACCACCTCATGAAGTTTCTGTCGGGCAAAACATAGCCAATCTTTCAATTCCGCGTCCAGTGCGTCTTCCCCTTGAAGATCAACCGGCACATGCAGCAACGAACAGGACGGAGCAATTATCAGGCGATCGGATCCGATAACGCCTGCCGCCTGTTCAGCCAGGGCCAGAGCCACGGCTAAATCCGACTTCCAGACATTACGCCCGTCCACCAGCCCCAGTGACAAAAGCATGTGATCAGGAAATTGCCGCAGAATTACATCTAAAGCCGCCGGTGCCCGAACCATATCCACATGTACCGCTGCAACGGGCAGCGCCAAGAGCGTGGCCATATTTTCGCCCGGATCGCCGAAATAGGTTGCCACCAGTATTTTAAGAAATGGATGTGTTTGTGTAAGTGCTTTATATGTCGCGGATAACTGGGCCCGTGTCTCGGCGTCAAGGTCTAGAGCGAAGCACGGTTCGTCGATCTGCACCCAATCTGCTCCGGCGTGCTTGAGGTCTCCGAGCAGTTCGCTGTATACAGACACTATCTGCGGCAGGGAGCTTAGCGTGTTGCACCGCCCTGATCGATCTTTGCTTAGCAAAAGCAACGAGACCGGTCCGAGCAGCACTGGTCGAGTGTGGATTCCCATCGCTTTGGCTTCTGAGAATTCGTCTACCGGTTTGCGCGTAGCCAGATGATACTGATCCGGAGTTTCAAGCTCCGGCACCATATAATGGTAATTGGTATCGAACCATTTGGTCATTTCCAGTGCTGCGCATGCGGGAGAATCTTTCGTCGAAGCCCGGCCACGAGCCATCGCAAAATAATCGGAAAGGCTGGTTTTACCGTTGGCGCAGTTGAATCGTGCTGGAATGGCCCCCACCATGACGGCAGTATCCAAAACATGGTCGTACAGGGAAAAATCATTGGATGGGATGTGTAGAATTCCCGCCTCCTGTTGGATTTTCCAATTCTCTCTGCGCAGGGCGGCCGCTGCCGCCCGAAGATCGTTCTCTGATAGCTTTCCGTTCCAGTAGGACTCAAGCGCCTTTTTTAATTCACGGTTTAGCCCGATACGTGGAAAGCCAAGATTTGCCGCAATTGCCATAAGCTTTTTGCTCCAAAATTACGCCTACGCGCGACCAGGCTTCTTGAAAAAGTGTCAAATGCCAAATGGGGTGGCGACCTGCTTCGTCGGTACCAGTGCGTACTGCCACCGATGAGAACATTTGGCACCAGACCCTCCCGCGAGGTCCCGGTCAATGTACCGTCTTGTAAAAAAGACGGGTCATCGGCAGGTCTTCGGACTTACAGGCATGTCAGCAATGCGCCTAGGCATTGCTGTTTTTCTACTAGCCGTCACTTCCCATTTCGTCAAGGCGAAACAGTGTGCGACGCATAAAGCGTCAAATGGCGGCGGTGGTTCCTGTTTACCGCTGCGGGGCAGTCCCGGATTTTCACCGGGTTCCCTCTTACGATGCCACCCACAACAATTAGTAGGGGCATACCAACGACGAGAGTACTATATACAGACGATAGCGCGGTTGTCAAGCATGATTGGCAGGTTACAGATGCTGGTGTCTACGGTGAAGAACCCGAGTCGTGCTTGATTCAGCCCGAGTTTAGCCTAATAAATTTCATTTCCATAAGAGAAAACCATTGATAGTATTGCGTTTGAGGGGTATTGTGGGTGGTTTTTCGACGGTAAAGTGTTCGCATGTAAATACTGCAAATTTCCCTGATTTTCGAGGAGTCTGTTTTAAGTGCCGGGAAGTCGAAAATTGGTATAAGTCATTATTTCACCACGAGTTATCGTATTTTCTCGCCAAAACTCCGGGTTAAATATGGAGTTTCACCATTTTTCTATCAAAAAGAGAAACTCGCGATTGGGTTCCTGAGCGTCCCGCACCCATTCGTTAGTCCATTTCATGCCCGCCATGACGTTTTTTTTGTAATCCACCTCCAGAACTTTCAGGACCTTTCCGGACGACCGCAACGCGGACGTAAGATCATCCGCAGTGGCGCGCCCTCCAGAACTGTACGAGAGGATAATCCAACGGGCATTGGTACATCTGATCAAGCGTTCAATAGCTTCAACCGCGATGAAGCGGCCAGAACTACTGCGCCGGAAATCTTCAAAGACAGAGCCGGCGATGGTGTCGGAGGTGTCCCGTCTGCGGGCGGCCTTGCCAAATAAATCCGGCTTGTCATTCAGGCACACGGTAGACCAAAGGTGGTAATAAGCGGCATATCGCACGCGGGACGGAGGCATTTTGTCGTTATTGGATCCGTAAGGTGGATCGAAATAGGCAAGATCAATTGCGGTATTCGGCAGCAAGTCAAAAATATTGCCGCGATAGACGCAATGATCCTCTGTTGCCGGAGAAATGTTCGGCACTTTTAACATAAGCTGTTTATAGGATCGCGGCGACCAATCCTGAAGATAGGACGCAAAGTGCCCTAATGTGCTGTCCACTTGGTCAAGGGCCAAGATTAGGCTGGTGATCGCAACCGCCCTTTCCACCGGGGGCAAAGCCAGGCGGTCAATTTCGTCACGAATGGCATCAAGTTTTCTTGTGTTGTGAATCTGCCAGGGCTTTTTAAGGCCATCCGCCTGTGCGGCCCGGCCCTCGTTCGGCAGCCCTCCGTAGTGTTCCGTGAACCAGCCATCCACCGGCTGGAGCGCATTAAGATGTTCAATGAGGTCCGCATAGTGGTCCCGGAACTTATCATTGAGCAGATAACAGGTTGCAAATATTTCCGACCAGACGGCAGTATCGTTGGCTAACACGCGATACCCGCTTTGGGCTAGCGCCTGCGAAACTCGCGTGGTTCCGGCGAAGCCATCCAACACCGTCCGGGCGTCAACTGTCCCAGCCAATTGCAGAATTTGTGGAAGCAGTTTCATTTTGGAACCTGCATATTTGATGCCTTCCGTGGTTATTGTGCCGACGGAAATGTCGCTGAAAAGTGATGCCGTTCCGATCATTGTTCCAGCCCGACCTTTCTTTTAAGGCTTGCAATGTCCGCCCTGATCTTCTCAAGCGCTGCCATGTGCCCTGGACAGCCGGAACTGGCGTGGCAATACCTTCGGGCGGGGTGGCGTTTGGGCGCAAAACGCGCGGGCCCGATGCCCTAAGGCGGGATATCTTGGTCCGGTCTTATGCCCGGATTTATTGTCACCCCCACCGGAACGCCGCGTTGTGGTCGATGGCTGACCAATCTTTCTTGGAATTCTACACTGGCGTGCGAATTTTTGCTTGGTTATGGCGCGACGGAGGGTTGGGGGACTTGGCGGGGCAATTTTCTCTTACCTAACCCGGCGTAGCCGGAACCAAGAACGCAAAGTCAAACATCGACGATTCCACATTGGCCTCTAAACCCGTATAAACAATGAGCGAAAACACTGTGCTCAAAATGTGTTACGTCCGAAACGCGAGATTTCTCCGGTAAGGGACTAAAGGTCCACAAGCCGTCACCCACAGGTGTTCGGCTTGCCGCCAGTGGCCGACTATAATAGTCAGCATTGATGCTCCGAGGCTAGCGAAAGGAATTCACCCATGATCAAGATCTTGCAGTGCCGAAACATGGTTTTCGCAATAGTTGTGGCGACTTCCGGGGGTTTCGTATCCGCCGGCGCACCGCATACGGCGGCGGCAAACCACATTGCGGAAATTACACTGCGGGGACAATTACTGGAACACCCGCGCGGTTTTTCTTTCAGCGGGTTATTGCTGGGACGAACCCGACAATCGTCTCTGACGCAGACTGTGGCGCGGTTGGTCCGGGCGGCCAGGGACCCGTCGCTGCAAGGCGTTTTCCTTAATATGCAATCATTTCATCTTTCCTTAACGCAAGCGCAGGAACTCGGTGGCCTTATTTCAAACTTGCGGGCCCAAGGAAAAAAGGTGGCGGTTTTTTCCCCGGACTTTAACACCAATACGTACCTGCTGGCCAGCTATGCCAATGCCGCCGTTATGCCCCGACATGGTGATCTGTTTTTACCGGGCGTGGCGGTTCAATTGATGTTCTTCAAAGGGTTATTAAGCAAGCTGGATTTGCAGGTGAACATGATACAGATCGGAAAATTCAAAGGTGCGCAGGAGCCGCTGACGCGCAATTCCGCCAGTCCGGCGTTCGCCAGGCAAATCCACCGGTTGATTACAGGATGGTATGGACAAATTGTTTCAACGATTGCCAAAAATCGTCCGAATTTGTCCCATTCCCAAATTATCTCCGCCATCAACACCGGATGGATGCAAGGTGCTCGTGCGCAGAAAAAAGGGTTTGTCGATCAACTGGATGACCGAGAGAATGTAACCAAATGGGTGAAAACAGATTTTGACGGTCCAGCCACACTCATAGCGCATTATGGCATCAGAAAGACCGCGGCACTGAATTTAAGTAATCCGTTAGTGCTTTTGCGGCTGTTGAGTTCGCCCAGCCGTCCGCGGGCCGCCGCAAAACCGGCGGTTGCGGTGATTTGTGCCGATGGGGTCATTACCGATGATTCACCCGGTACCCGCAATAATGCCAACCTGGTCACGCCCGCCCGAATCCGCCGGGAAATAAAATCCGTATTGCAAAACACCGCGGTGAAAGCCATTGTGCTGCGGGTGAATTCGCCCGGTGGATCAGCGCAGGCCAGTGAGGAAATTTGGCAGATTCTCCATGCGGCGGGTAAACACAAACCGCTGCTGGTCTCCGTAGGCGCGGAAGCCGCGAGCGGTGGATATTACATTTCCACGGCGGGACGGGAAATTCTGGCCGATCCGGGAAGCATCGTCGGCTCCATCGGTGTAGTCGGAGGGAAGGTGGTTCTGGGCGGTCTATTTAAGAGAATTGGCCTGCATATCCAGACATTTTCCATCGGCAAGCACGCGGCGATGTTTGACAGTACCACGGCATTTACGCCGGGAGAACGCGCCTTTATCACCCACATGATGAAACAGACTTACGCATTATTCACCCGTCGGGTGATGGAAGGAAGGGGAAAGAAAATACGGGATATTCAAAAAGTGGCGCGCGGGCGTTTATTTCCCGGTTCCATGGCGGTAAGCAAAGGGTTGGTGGACCGCGTGGGGTCGCTCCATGATGCGACGGTTATGGCCGCCAGAGATGGCAAAATCAGCGGATCTTATCGCGTGCTGGTTTATCCGCATGCGCGATCACTGGCCGCGCTAATACGACAACGGCTGGGCGTACAAACCGAGCTTCCGGCAGGATTGACCATCTTGGCACAAGCGTTACCGGAGTCGGAGCGCAAAACCATGCTGGAAATGTCAGAAATACTGCGGCTGCTAAGGCAGAATAACGTGATTCTGGCAGCCCCGGTGGGTATTGTACAGCCATGATGCGACTGGTCCTGCTGCCCCCACCGCTATCACCGCCGTACCGTGATGACAGCCTGATCACAATCTTGGATGTTGGTACCTGATTTTCCGCGCCTGATTCAACGGGCGGTTGGCAAGACACGCTGTAGCCCTAAGCGATAGCCTGCAGTAAGGCTGCCGCTTTGGCGATGATCTCAGCACACTCTTCATCCGGATCGCTATCAGCGGTAATGCCTCCGCCAGAGCGGAATTGGGCCAAGCCGTTGGCAAGATGAATGGTCCGAATGGCGATATTCAGTGTGCCGTCACCGCTTGGGCTGATCCAACCGATATTGCCACAATATATGCCGCGTGCCTGGCCTTCCAACTCCTGAATAATCCGCATGGCTCTGATTTTGGGCACACCGGTAATCGAGCCGCCGGGACACAGCGCCGCAATAATGCGGTCCCAACCGGGGGGTGATGCCAAGTTCAATTCGCCGGTGATAATTCCGTAGGTATGCCAGAGGGTGGGCAATTGTTCCATTTCCCTGACCTTCCGCACCTGCACTTTAGCACACACCCGCCCCAGATCGTTACGCAGCAAATCGACGATCATGGCGAGTTCCGCACGATCTTTTTGACTGTGGAGTAATTCATCTCGCAATTGCTGATCCGCCTCGGGATTACTTACATTGCGCCGACGCGTGCCCTTGATGGGGCGCGTTTCCAGAATGTGGCCTTTGCGATTTATAAACAGTTCCGGCGATGCGGAAATAATTTCATGGCCGCCGTAACGTATGAAGGCCGCATATTGTGCCGGATTATGTCGGATAAGTCGCGCAAATATTCGCTGGCCGCTGGCCGCCGATTGGGCTGTCCAGAGCGCGGATATATTGGCCTGATAAATATCACCGGCGGCTATATATTCCCGACAGCGTCGCACCGCAGACTTAAACTGCGCGAGGTCGGGCGATTGCAAGAATTCAGCGCCACGCGTGGAGGTAACGTCGATTATACCGGGCGTTGTGGATGCGGCAAGCTCGGACTCCATGTCATCCATTGCGGACATCGCCGCACCAGGCTCGTGATCTAACGCCACCAAGCGCCACTGCTGCGTAGGGACATGGAAAACAAAATAGCGTTCAAAGAGTTGCCAATGGGCCAGAGGAATAGCGTCCGCCTGGGCGGGATATAACTGCGGAAGCTCATGAATAACTCCAGCTTCATAATTTATCCACCCCAGCCAGCCGACCAAACTTGGGGCCGACGGCAAAAGGACCGTTCCCGCCAAAAGTGTCTGCCAGCTTGTCCATACGTCTGGGCGGGGCACGACAATATCAGTGCGACCTGCTGTGGCGGCCAGTCCGGAGCAGCGTAAGGCCACGTGATTTCCCCGCGGTTCCAGCAGCACGCCGGCGATAGGGCGGGTGGCCAATACAACAGCTCCATCCGCGCCACTATAAAGCATGGCCATATCGCCGGGCGGTGCCGCCAGCGATTCCAAGAGTCGCAATGGTCCCACCGCACTGGCACTATTCCGGATATACACATTGAGTTTACCAACAGGCATTACAGCAATTCCCTAGCTTCATGGCAGCTCAGTGGTTCCAGAAAAATACCAACCAGACCACCACCAATACCGGCCCCAGACATGGCAAGGCATAGCGAAAAAGGTAGCGGAGAAATCCGGGACTTACCACACCCTCCTGTTGCGCGATGGCGCGGATCATCAGATTCGGGCCGTTGCCAATCCAGGTTAATGCGCCAAAAAATACCGATCCCAGCGATATGGCCAGTACCTCCAAAGCCAGAGCCGGGTTGGCGAGTTTTTGACGTAACGCCAATGGTACGGACGCGGCAGGGCTGGCTTGTTGGGCATCCAAGGTAGTAGGACCAGTATGCTGCCGGTGCCGCAACGTCGCGGGTGCCGCATGGCTCTCCGGGCGTTCCGCCAACCGGGCTTGCATCAGCGCCAGATATGTTGGTGCGTTATCCAGAACTGAAGAAAGCGCACCGGTGGTGAAAAAGCATTTCCCAGGACTGTTGAGCCAATGCCGCAAATTACCGGAACGGGCTTGATTGGCCAGCATATTTAACACCGGGGTCATGGTCAGAAAAATAGCGAGAAACAAAATACCAATTTCCCGGAGGGGTTTGAAATCAAAGCGATTCTCATGTCGCAACGCCGCCGGGCAGATCAAAAGTGAAATAGCCGCCGCCACAACCATGATGACATCGCGCCAGGGAGAGGGCAGAAACAATGCCGCCAGTGTCACCGCCAACAGCGCAAGTTGCTCCGCGCCAGCAATATAAATGAATGGTGAAGAATCGGATTTCGCCGCTGTTGTCATCCCCACAGGTAATGTTCCGCGCTGCCGTCGATCCAGCATATAAAACATCGCCAGCAGCAGCCCCATCGCCAAGATCCACACTTTCCATGCGTGTAGTGTAATCCACCAGAACGGAACCCCGGTGAGAAATCCTAAAAGCAGGGGCGGGTCTCCCAACGCCGTCAGCGAAGCCCCGACATTAGCGACAATAATCACAAAAAATACCAGATGAAAGGGTCTGATCCGACCGCGATTGATCCGAAAAAATGGCCGTGCCAGCAGGACCGATGCTCCCATGCTGCCGACAATGTTGGCGAAAAGCGCCGCCCCCAGCAATACCAGCACATTGAATCCCGGCGTGGCCGATTTTTCCACCCGTACGAGGAGGCCCGAGGTGATGATGAACAAGGCCCCCAGCAATATAATAAAATCCAGGTATAGGGACAGGTTGGTTGTTATTTCCGCCGCCGCCGCGCCGCCGTAATGCCACATATACCCCAATGCGGCAGCGCTGGCGAGGCTCAGGGAAAACCAGCTATAAAACTTTTCCCACCAGTGGGGAAACGCTCCGGGAATTAACGCTATGCCCGCCAGCAGGGCTATAAAAGGCAACGTCCATGGAGTTTCCACAGCGGGCGGCGATATTGGAGGCGGAATCGCGCGAAACAGACTTTCGGCCAACACCAGTATTACCAGGAGCAGCGCCGTAAAGCCGATAACCACGCGGGGTGCCGCAAAATGATCGTGGCGGTGCGTTGCGGTACGCATACGCGGATATGCCAGACGCACGGAAATAAAGGGGTTCCCATTTTTCATGGCTCCATCATGCCGGGAATCAGGTCAATTGGAAAGACTCACCGCACCCGGATGTTCGGCGCCGCCAATGTCATGCGCTTGTCGTGCCCGGTGTGATGGAACAAGATAGGCCCGGAGGATAGGTTACACGTTACAGAAGAATGGTATGGGCCGTATTGGTTTGTAAATGGGGCATTTGCCCCAAAATATCAGTTTATTTCTTTCCGGCTTTCCGTTCCGAGGCGGTTTGCATCCAGCGCATAATGCTTTCCGGCAGTGGTGATTGAAAGTCCAGTATCTTACCCGTACGTGGATGTTTCAATTGCACATGCACCGCGTGCAGACATAATCTGCCTTCACCGCCGTGACGGGCTGCAGGTGTGCCATAAAATACATCCCCCACCACCGGATGGCCAATAGCGGCGAACTGCACGCGAATCTGATGTTTGCGGCCCGTGTGCAGACGGCAGCGCATCAGACTGAAGGCCCGGTTGGAATGTAACAGCTGATAATCAAGACTCGCCGGTTTGCCGGCGGTGGCGCCTGGAATTTGGGGATTTTGCGGACACACTCGCACCATGCCAGACTCCGTTTCCAACAGGCGATGCTCCAGCCGCCCCGCTGGGGCTTTGGGTATTCCATGCACCACGAGTTCATATTCCCGGGTGATGCTGTGGGTGCGGAATTGCCGCTTGAGATCCGCCAGGGCGCGCACACCGCGTGCCAGGACCAGCAAGCCGGAAGCGTCGCGATCCAGCCGATGTACAAGATACGCCTTGACTTTCTGATTGTGCTTGCCCAGCACGCGATTGACCCCCGCCAGCAACGTCGGGCGGTGTTCCCCGGCATGGGTGGCGGTCAGCAGGCCCGACGGTTTGTTGACCACTAGAACATCCGCATCGGCGTACACGCTCTGAACGGCATCGGGTAATTCCGGCGCTGGCATGGCGCGACCGGCGGCGGCATCACCCACCAGAGCAGCCGCGTCGGCGGGTAGCAGTTGCTTGAGCGAACGCACCGGTTGGCCGTTGATGGTCACTCTTTGATTCTGAATCATCCGGCGCAATGTCGTGGTTTTGGCGCGGGGGTATTGCCGCCGCAGGAAGTCGAGAATCGTCACAGTCTTATGCATAATATATGTACATATCAACAACACACTATACTTCGACCGTGGTAAACTGCCCGAAGATGCGTTGAAATTCATCAACGGAAAAATATTGAATGACCACCTTGCCCGCGCCTTTTTTGCGACCGGGAATAATGCGAATTTTAGTGCCCAGTTGTCGGGAAAGGCGTTGTTCCATATCCAATACATTCGGAGTACGGACGGAACCTGACTTTGGCAGGCGCGGCGCGGCGGCCCCGCTTTCAAGAGCCAATGTTTCAAGCCGGCGGACGCTCAACCCCTGTTGCGCCGCCAGAGCGGCCAGGGAGATTTGTCGCTCGCTATCATCAATACCAGCCAGAACTTTGGCGTGGCCGGTGGAAATAGCCCCGGCTGTCAGCAAGTCTTGAATGCCGCCAGGTAATTCCAGCAGGCGCAGAAAATTAGTAATTGTGGTGCGATCTTCACCCAAGCGTTCCGCCGCTTGCGAATGCGTCAGCGAGAAACGTTCAATGTACGCGCGATAAGCTTTCGCCCGTTCAATTGCATTGAGGTCTTGCCGCTGTATATTTTCGACCAAGGCCCATTCGATTTGTTGTTCCGGGGTAGTATTCTGGCGAATAATTGCTGGTACCGTGCTAAGACCCGCATTTTTAGCGGCAGCTGTGCGGCGATGTCCGGCTACGAGTTCATAGCGGTCGGCAACCTGTTTCAGGAGCACCGGCTGTAGAATTCCGTGTGTACGAATGGAATTGGTTAATTCTTCCAGTGCTGCTGAATCCATGGTTTTTCGCGGCTGATTTGGGTTTTCATCAATTTGATCAATTAATACTTCGTAAATACGGATATTATTTTCACTAGAAATTGGTGGCGTTTTTGAATCGCTTTTTTCAATACGTTCATTTACCGCTGTTTGAAATGGTGGTATTATCCGTTGCGCGATTAGCGCGTTAAGACCTCTGCCTAGTCGTGGTTTAGGTGCCATGGTGTTATCTCCATAACTGTGGTCATAATGTTCCACGTGGAACATTATCATACCTCAATAGATTTTCGTCAAAGCTGTTAACCGAGACAGACTCATGAATGTTCCACGTAGAACATTGAACACCACTTTACGAGGCGGAACTTAACCAAACCCGTGATAAACGGCCGAGTTCAGTCCAGTTCATTTTGCGGTAAAGTGTCAGCGCAGGCATATTTTCAATATCTACCTGCAGCAGGGGAGTCTTTTTCATTTGTCGAATTCGGTATACTAGGTCATGGATTAATTCCGTGCCATGGCCTTGCTTACGATATTCTGGGAATGTAAATACCCCACCAATTTCAACTGTTGTCGGCAATACCAAATCAAATTTCGCTAACGCGACAATTTGGCCTTCTAATTCATGGACATAAACATTTCTTGATTCGATCCACGCATCCACATCCGCATCAAATAAAATTCCCCGCTCCTGATTATACATCTTTCTCCACCGGTTCAAGACCGGTTCATCGCCGTCATGTGCTAGCCGAACATGACTGCACAAAGTCGCTGGACACTGAGAGGGAAGTGTCATTAACACATTAACAGTCTTCCTGGCTGGAAACTTGCGGCTAACAGCAGCCAGTAAACGCGGTGTAATCAGTTCTATTCCATCCGCCAGGCCCGTAATATAATTAATTGGAAGTGTGGGAATTGCACTGTTGTCCGTAGTGGACGATTTTTTCCCCTGGCTGTTGGCCCACCATGTTTCCAAATACCCACATAGGGCCGTCACCGCCTCCGGAGATAAGGCCAAAACATCCGCCCGATGGGCTTTGGGAACGTACAGCATGGCGCCGCTGGCATTAGCAAAATCTATTTCCGCCGTCGCAGCGCCGGCACAACCTACCACGACTAAATGCAAGTCATCTCTGGCCAGGGGTGGAGTCAAAGCAAGCCGCTCCCAGAAATGTGCGATGGAATCCATGACCCCGCCGCCGGCTGACCTTAAATAATCCGCCGCCTGCTTAGAGCGGTCCAAAGGCAGCCGGGCCGCCGTCAGCACTGTTTCTGTTTGTCCGTTTGTATTCAACGCATGCCTACTCGAGAACCACCGCTTCCACACCAGTCATCCGTATATTTACACATATACACGCCGACATATCTACACTACAGCAAAACACACCGCCACCACCAGTATCACCGCAGACCGCCCCCCTCGGACCATTCCCGCCCCGCCGCCACGTCGTTATTCTACCGTCTTGCGCCAAGGATAAAAGCCCGCCGCGTTATTCCGGCAACGGTGGCGTGCCACTTTACGCGCCCTGGTGAAGGCACCGAATTACAGGGCGGTGGATCCTGTTGCAGCCGCAGCCAAGCCACCGCAAGGCGCAGTGGTGGTGGGGGCGGCCCGTGCGCGCGTTTGGCGCGGCAATCAATACCTCCGGTACTCCATAATGATTATAAATCACGATCCTGCGGATTCGCGCCTATTTCTTACCATGTTGATCGCCGCAGTGCTCACCGGCGTGCGGGGTGGCCCGGTCACTGCACTCTGGTCCAATACTACGGCCAAAATCGCGTCATGTTCCCGCGCGTCCAAGGCCTTACCGCATAATTCCAGCGGCGCTATTAATTCACCATGCCACACCAGTTCCGGCTGCCCCAACTCTGGATCACGCAGAACCGCCAGCGCCTGCGGCGGGGCGCCGAAGGCATCAGCACTGATTCCCAGTTCCTCCTCTAGTTCCCGATACAGATGGTCCGAAAGCGCCTGGGATCCGTTATTCCGCTGCGCGGGCCAATCCAGTACCCCGCCAAAAAGATGCGCCCAACGCGGGTATGCCGCCACCGTGGTACTGCGTACCCCCAAATATGCGGTATTTCCATGCGTGAGCAAGATACTGTTTCCCAAGGCGGGGGTCATCGCGGTGGGCGCGTGAAGCGTAAACCACGCCCGATCCCGCTGCGTAGTGATCAGAAAAGTCTTATAGTCCGTTGGCGCCAATTCTAAGTGCAGAACTCCAGCGGCTACTTTGCAGCTTTTGAGAAACGCCACCAGATTATTGAAAAGCATCCGCTCCGCGCGGCGTGCCGCCGCCAGCGCCTGCCGCCATTGCGTATCAATATGTACACATATCTCCTGGTCAGGGGCATTGGCCTCGGAATAGCGCACCGCAATTCGCGTTGCCGCAAATGGTCCGCGCGCCACTATGTCCACATCCGTGCGCATGGCGAAATAGTAACCCACTTTTCGCATTCTGTGCAGTTTTCTAGGCTTGGGTCGGGCCGGCCCAACAGTTGCGGGGGAGCGGGACAGACCATAATGCCATGCGCCGCCAAGGTGTTCTACCGACCCGCAGCGCTCCGACGCTCCAGCAAACGCGGCGAGAGATACATAAACTTGCCCCCCGTTGCAGCGGCAATTTTACGCAGATTTTTCTGGTGCCGCAGGTTGTCGCCCATAAAGGTGAACGTGTATACACGAATCGGGTATTGTGCGTTCAACTGTCGCAGATCCGCGATAAGCCGCGGATCAACATAACCATCCGTGAGGAAAAATATCACCTGCGGGTGCATGGCCCAGGCAACTTTGAAGGGTCGGAGGAACGGCAAGAGTTGTCCGTAGTCACGATTCTCCGCAAGCATCTTGTGAACCTCGGGCAGCACCATGGCACGATTGGCCGGGGAGGCACGCAACAGTTTGTCAGGCCCCAAAATTTTATATTTCGCCGAAATTTCAATAACGGCGAACCTTTGAAACGGCAACAGATGCCGAATCGACCTCTGCACCTCTCGTTTCAACAGGTAAAGATGCCCGACCATACGCCCGGCATGGTCCACAAGAAACACCACTCGTTTAGCCCGCGCCCGCACTCCAAAAAAGGAAATCGCTGGCATTCCGCCGACGGTTTTCCCTGGCATACCCATGGCTCCGAGGTACCCGTTGCTGGATGCGGAAAATTGGCTGCCCTGTCCCAGGCTAATGGCAAAGAGATGAGTGTCAGGTGTGGTACCGTTGAGCATGGCGCTAAGCGCTGTTGCGGATGCTAACTTGGCAGCCTGCCTTGTACCAAGCAAATGCTTGATGGTCATGCGACGAATGGCCGACGACGGAGGTTTATCGAGCGCGGTGAGTTGATGTCCGGAAAGAAAAGACTGCGGCATGATAAATGGCAGCGGTGGTGCGGCGGGGGCCTTGGTCAGCAGCCGGATCGCCAACACAAACACGAACAGCGCTACCACATGCACCAGCAATGACATGACCCAGCCCAAAAGCCGCTCAGCAGTACCGCCGGAACGCGCCGGGGAACCGTGACCAGGCAAAAAACTTACCACACGGGCTTTTTTCCCAGGAAGTTTCAGACGCGGACGCGTGCGCAAGAACCATACACGCCGGCGCGTAAAAGTGCGGCCCAATTTTGGCGTGCGCGCCATGGTGTTAAATCCCTTCTGGGCGGTTACACCAGCGGCGTACCGCGATTTGCGACCTAACCATGAAATTCGTCGGCTGGCGCCAAAGTGGGTGCCGCGTGCGGAAAAAGTTGGTCCCGATCCCATGAGCATTCCAGGCACTTTCATTTGGTCAAAAAAGAAGAAAAAACAGGCGTTTCTTTCATGATTTTGACCAATCTCGCACCCTGATTATCGACCAACACCATCCCATCGCTTGACTTACAGCTATTAAAATTCATACAATAAAGTAGGTGGTTTGTAAAGTCCCCATCGAAAAGTGTGCTTTTCGATGCAGGGGCTGAACTTATCGACACGCCGCCAAGGGGGGGGGAACTGAGAACCAGGATGGGAGGGCATGGTAGCGTATTTGTCAGCGCCCATGTTCCTATGTTCTGGCTAGAAAAGTGTTTAGGCTTAATGAGTTAAGCTGTTTTTACAGGAGATTTTATCATGGCATTTCGTAAAAAATTTACTCCGGTTTCCGCGCCCACTAAATCCAGCTACTCTACTGCGGCCGCACCGACTGGAACACCCGCTCCGGTCGCCCGTTCGGAGGCCAAGGGCAGTGGCACGATTGCCGGGGTTCGGCCTGTGGCCGAAACAGTGAAACAGCCGACCCATGCGCAGATTGCGGAACGCGCCCATCAGATTTATCTGAAGCGCGGCTTCGGACCGGGTAACGCAGTTTCGGACTGGCTGGAAGCGGAACGGCAGCTCAAAGCCGGCCGCTAGGAGCCTGTCCAAGTAATACCCCTTGCTCCAAGGAATTCTTTTTTAATACTTGACGTGTAGTCATATATATGAT
>JBMFGW010000073.1:0-19664 GCA_049977145.1 Phycisphaerae bacterium | reverse complement strand
ATATTTTAAGCCGCAACTGAAAATAATGAAAAATTTATTCGGTGCCCCAAAAATCATTACACGGACAGGCTCCTAGCTAAAATCATCTGCCTTGGATTGAACAATGAGAATCATCCAAGGACTAATAAGAATATAAACCGGGTCCACAAGGAAGTCAAGAGCGCAACAAGTAAAATCGTCCAACAAAAGATTGAATATTCATAAAACGGAATAAATGTGCCATTAGAACTCACAAAACGCCATTATTATGGGACTACAGTGTTGAATTTTTTTCTAAAAATAATTGAAGTTTTGTGCTGGCGTACCCTGAAAATGCCATTGTTGATCCGATGACACCTGCTAAAAACAGCTTGATCTCACGCGCGCCGGAACAATTGCTGCTCCCTAAGCCATTGGTTGCCGCGCATATAATGTGTATATGTAGATATCACTACGTACATTATGTCATTATGTATACTCCGCCCGCCTTCCGATGAGACAAATCAGCGATGGAATCCGTTGTACCGCAGGCAGCTTGCCGGCATCGGAAACACGACAACAGCAGGCGGGACGCCGGCGCTCCCGTCTTCGCAACCGAGTATCATCAGGGCGAAGTATATGTACCCGGCGATGGCAAGGAACAAAAACCCGAGGCGTTGGTGACCACCGGAATCGCCACGATGAAGGGGGTGACGGGATTCGGGCCTATGGTCAAGCTGGAAGGGAATCGTCGCGGGATAGCCCGGGCCGCCGGTGGCCAAAACTTTCCAGCGCCAAGATGCCGGGGCAAAACACTTCGAGTATGATACATGGTCAATATGGCGATGCGTTAAAATTCCGCATACGACCATTTTCATCAAGAGGATACTGATGATGAATGCGACAACACACCAACAGGCGGCGGACCAACCCTTGCCAGCGGATGGAACCGGTTTGATTGTGGGAGATCCGTGGTTGGAGCCTTATGCGGAGAAACTGCGGCAGCGCTGGAGTCATTATCGGAAAATGCGGGAAGGAATAGAAAAGGCGGGTGGTTTGCTCGCGACAGTTAGTCAGGGCCATCATTATTTTGGTTTTAATCGTGGTGAAAATTCCGGGCGAACGGGAGTGTGGTATCGGGAATGGGCGCCCGCGGCGGCGCAGCTGCATTTGATCGGAGACTTTAATACATGGAACCGCCGCAGCCATCCGATGACGCGTGATTCCTACGGCGTATGGGTTATTTTTTTGCCGGATTTTGCGCCGGGCGTACCGCTTCTAAAGCATGGCGACAAAGTCAAGGTACAAGTGGATTCCGCGGCGGGTCGGATGGATCGGATTCCCGCTTATATCCGGCGGGTCGTGCAGGTGGAAAACTCCGTTGATTTTGTCGGACAGTATTGGAATCCTCCCGCGCCTTATGTATTTAAACATTCGTACGCGCCGGCGAAGCAAGGCGGCTTGCGCATTTATGAGGCGCATGTCGGCATGGCGCAGGAAGAACCCAAAGTCGGAACTTTCAACGAATTCACCCGCAACGTCCTGCCGCGGATTGCCCATTTGGGTTACAACGCCATTCAACTCATGGCGATCATGGAGCACCCCTACTATGGCTCTTTCGGCTATCACGTCAGTAATTTTTTTGCGGTTTCTTCACGCTTCGGTACCCCGGAGGAACTCAAGAACCTCATTGATACCGCGCATGGTCTGGGTATCGCGGTGCTGCTGGATGTTGTCCATAGCCACGCGATTAAAAATCTTAACGAGGGATTGAATCGTTTCGACGGCTCGGAGTTTCAGTATTTTCATGCCGGAGCACGCGGGCAGCACATCGCCTGGGATTCGTTGTGTTTTGATTACAGTGTACTGGAAGTCCAGCGATTTCTATTAAGCAATCTGCGCTACTGGATGGAGGAATTCCACTTTGACGGATTCCGCTTCGACGGCGTGACGAGCATGTTGTATCTGGATCATGGCTTGGGAGCCACCTTCACCAGTTATGACAGTTACTTCGGTTCCAATGTTGATGATGATGCGGTGGCGTACCTGCAGGTAGCCAATGAATTAGTTCACACATTAAGACCGCAAAGTGTCACCATTGCGGAGGATGTTTCCGGTATGCCCGGCATGGCCCGGCCGGTGGCCGAAGGTGGAATTGGTTTTGATTATCGCCTGGCGATGGGCGTTCCGGATTATTGGATTAAACTGCTCAAGGAACAGCGCGATGAAGACTGGAATCTGGGAGGGTTATATCACACGCTGATGAATCGGCGGCGTCATGAAAAGCACGTGGGGTATGCGGAAAGCCATGATCAGGCGCTGGTGGGGGATAAAACCATTGCCTTCTGGCTCATGGACCAGCAAATGTACTGGAATATGAGCAAATTGCACTCCCATCCGATTATTGAGCGCGGTTTGGCGCTGCATAAAATGATCCGGCTCATTACGTTTGTGCTGGCCGGCGAGGCGTATTTGAATTTTATGGGCAATGAGTTCGGCCATCCGGAATGGGTTGATTTTCCCCGGCCGGGAAATAATTATTCCTATGAACACGCCCGGCGGCTCTGGTCACTATCAGACCGGGATGATCTGCATTATTTGGCATTGAAGAACTTTGACCGGGCGATGCAGTTGCTGGACCAACAACACCATATTCTGGAAGACCCGTTTATTGAGCAGATTCTGGTGCATGAAGACACACGACAACTGGCGTTTCGGCGCGGGCCGTTGGTGCTGGTGTTTAATTTTCATCCCACCGCATCGTATACCGGCCTGCGGATTCCAGTACCGGACCCATACGATTACCGGCTAATTTTAGATACGGACAACCCCGTGTTTGACGGCTTTGGCCGCGTCGTCGGAGATGTGGTGTATCCCAAACAGGATGTGCCAATGTATGGCCGCAAGCAAAGTGTGCAGATTTATCTGCCCTGCCGCACGGCCCAGGTGCTCGCGCCGGTGAATGGTGCGATACTGAAATAAAAACACGATCAGGGTATAATGATGTTATTGAAGTCGCCGTTCAAGGGGATGTGAATTTTCAAACCGCGAAGGGTGGTGTTTATGGCGATTGACAAAGTGTTCAGAACCACGAGGCGTGGCGGCATGGCGATGGCCGTTTTACTGCTGGGAGGGGCAGGCAGCATGGTTTATGCGCAGAATTTTCCGGCGTATCAGGGGTATACACCCTACGATTCCCAACCTTACACGCCGCCACCGCCGCCAGTTGCACCCGCGCTGCCGGTTTATGCGCCGCCCATATATGGTCCGCCCGTGGCGGCAACTCCGCAGATTGTCGCCCCGCTGACAGCGCCGCAAATAGATCAGCTTGTGGCACCTATTGCGCTGTATCCGGATCCATTGTTGGCACAGCTTCTGCCGGCTTCCACCTACCCGCAACAGGTGGCCTTGGCCGCACAATGGCTGCAATATAATCCCAATCCCAGTGAAATTATCATTGCTATGCAGAATTGGGACCCCTCCATTAAAGCGATGGTGCATTATCCCACAGTGCTGGCTTACATGGATGCCAATCTGGCGTGGACCGATGCGTTGGGTGTGGCATTTCTCAATCAACAGGCGGAGGTGATGCAGGCTATCCAGCAGCTTAGGGCACAGGCCCTGGCGGCGGGAACGTTACAGTCCACGCCGCAACAGCAGATAATTTCGCAAAATGGCGTAATATGGATTGAGCCGGTCAATCCGCAGATTATTTATGTTCCGCAGTATAATCCCGGCATTGTTTATAGTCCGCAGCCGGGATATTATCCCGCTCCGTATCTAACCTTTGGAATTGGCTTCGCCATCGGGAATTGGCTCAACAACGATTGCGACTGGCGGAACCGCTGGATTAGCGCCGGACAGGGCTGGCAGAATAACTGGCGCCGCGATAATCGCGGCCAATGGGTTCGCAACGTCCGGGGCAACCGGGACAACAACCGAAGGTTTGGCCCGGCGCAGAGCATTCCACAACGCTGGACGCGCAATCCGGGCCAGCCGTTACCGGCGCTGCCGCCCAACATGGCGCAACGCGGCGCGCTGCAACAATATCGCGGCTGGCCCGCAGCCCAACCGATGAATCATCCAGGACCAGGGATTCGCCCCGGCAATAATCGCCGACAGTTCGCCCCACCGCCCGCCGGTGTATTTGGGGGAAATTACCGCAGTGATAACAATGTTTTGCGAGCTGAAAATCGCGGGCGACAGAGTATGCAAGCCTATCAGGCGCACCAGAACCGCAGTGCGGGGAACCAGCCTGAATACCGTGCGTCGCAACCGCAACAACACACCCCGTCGGCCTTTCAGGGTATGAATTCCTATCGGCAGGTACAACCGGACAGCCAGCGCGGAAGGCCGTCCACGGGCGGGCGGAGGTAATGTTTGGAAAATGTGGCACGCTACTGACAATTATATTTGGAGAAGGTCATGAACAAATATCCCCTTAAACTTTCCGGTGTGGTTACCGCCATTTTGCTATCGGGCGTATTCCTGCTTAGCGGCAGCGGATGCCAGAGTCAGAACACAATGTCGGCCCATACCGCGGCGGGCGGGCAAACCGTGGCGCAGGATCGGCCCGGCCAGCCCGCGGTTGGACAGGAATTGTTCCCCAGCGATGATGCCGCCGCTGCCGCCCTGCTCGCGGCAGTCAAGACACAAAACCATACGGAATTGCATCGTATATTCGGCCCGGAGATTAAAGAATTGGTATCCGGCGATAAAGTGGAGGATCACCGCCATTTTGAAGAGTTTGTCGCCCATGCCAAGCAAAAATTCTGGCTGGAAAAGAAAAATGCGGACACCTCCATTGTCCATATCGGCAACAAAAATTGGCCATTCCCGATTCCCATTACCCGCTTGGCGGATGGGAAATGGTTTTTTGATACGCAGGCCGGAAAGGCGGAAATTCTGGCCCGCCGCATCGGAGCCGATGAACTTGATACCATTAAGGTTTGCGAGGCGTATGTGCTGGCGCAGCGGCAATATGCGAGCACCTATCATGATGGCGCGGATGTATTGCGTTATGCCCAACGGCTGGTCAGCAAACCCGGTACCCAAGATGGCTTATACTGGCCCGCTGCGGTTGGGCAGCCGGAAAGCCCCTTCGGCCCGTTGGCCGCACAGGCGGCCGCCGAGGGATACAAACCGGGAATTCACAAGTCTCAAGGCCCGCATCCCTTCAATGGCTACTATTTCCGTATCCTTACCAAGCAGGGAGCGGCGGCCCCCGGCGGTAAATATAATTATGTCATCAACGGAAATATGATTGCCGGATTTGCACTCGTGGCATTTCCCAGCAAATATGGAGCGTCGGGCGTGATGACATTTATCGTCAACCAACAGGGGCGCGTGTATCAAAAAGACCTCGGCCCTGATACCACCACGATTGCCCGGCACATGACCCGCTATAACCCGGATAAAACCTGGACGCTCATACAGGAGTAGATGGCAACAGAGCATTTGATATCATCAGATAATCCTGTTCCGCCGGTGACTGCGTCAAATCCGCCGCATATCCGCCGCACTCGAAGTCGGATAAAATGATTGTATGCTAAATCATACTGAACAACTTATCACATTGATTCTCGCTCCGGTGGTTCTGATTTCCGCCTGCGGGCTGCTGTGTCTGACTTTTTATAACCGACAGGCGATTTTGACCGCTCGTATTCGCAGCTTTAATGCGGAACGCTTCGAGCTGATGGCAAAAATGAGTCAACCGCCGACCAAGCCGTCCATCGCCGGCGCCATAACACCCGCACTCCTGGCGCGACTGAAGGGTTTGGAAATACAAACGCAAGCCATTCTGCATCGCGCCAGGTTAATACGCCGCACGCTGGTTTGTCTGGTATCCTGTATTATCGGTATGTTATCGTGCTCGCTGACGCTGGGCCTGGGATTGATCATCCCGCATTTGAATTTTGTGGCCCTGAGCTTCTTTGTTCTTGGCATGATCGCCATGCTGGTGGCCATGATTAACGCGCTGATGGAACTAAGCCTAAGCCTTAAACCGGTTTCATTGGAGCAGGATTTTCTTCGTGCCAATTGGCATGCTCCCACGCGGGAAGACCCGGTGGAAGTACCCGATGACCATTCTGATCCTCTGGAACCGCCCGTGGGAGCCGCCCGGTAAAGTAGCCACGCCCCGCCAACTGTCCAATGGTTATGCCAACTTGAGAACTGTGGATTTTAGACTATGATACGTTGTTTTGGCGGGTTGCCTTGGAGCCAATATGCTGGGCGTATTTGTTGCGCATCTGATTTTTACTGTGTTCATGGTCGGTCTAAGTACCGGCATTATTGCCTATTTGATTCTTCTGGAGCGCAAAACCGCGTCTTGGATTCAGGATCGCATCGGCCCCAATCGCGTCGGTCCGCGCGGGCTTATGCAGCCGCTGGCGGATGGTGTGAAATTCATCCTCAAAGAAGAATTCATTCCCGCGAATGCCGACCGGTTTCTGTTCCTTCTGGCCCCCATCGTGATTATCGCCCCGGCGTTGTGCGGCTTTGCGGTAATCCCATGGGGCGGCGTCATTGCCAAAGGCACCGCCGTGCCTTCCTGGATTCCCTACCTCGGCGGCTGGGCGTTTCCGCATAATTTCCACGTTATGGTGGCCAATCCGCAGATTGGTGTTTTGTTTGTGATTGCCATGGCCTCGCTATCGGTTTATGGCGTGGTGCTGGCGGGCTGGGCTTCCGGCAGCAAATGGAGCTTTTTAGGCGGGCTGCGGGCCACCGCGCAGATGGTCAGTTATGAAATTCCGCTTTTTCTGTCATTGATTTCCGTAGCTTTGGTGGCGGGAACATTGCGACTGGGACCGATTACCGCGGATCAAGCCTCCTATTTTTCAGTATTCAAATTTCTCCCTGCTTGGAATGTCTTTATCCAGCCGACGGCGTTTCTGCTGTTTGTGACCTGCATCTTTGCTGAAGCCAATCGCACGCCGTTCGATCTTGCGGAATGCGAACAGGAACTTGTGGGCGGTTATCACACGGAATATTCGTCGATGAAATTTGCCTTGTTTTTTCTGGCTGAATACAGCGCGATGATCACCGGAGCCGCAGTGGCGGTGGCATTATTTCTGGGCGGCTGGCACCTGCCGTATCTGGACTTGATGTTGTATCATGGTGCGCAGCCGCTGGTGACCGGCTGGGGCGGCGCATTGCTGAAATTTGTGGTGTTCTGGGGCAAAGTTATCCTGTTTTTATTCTTTTACATGTGGGTGCGCTGGACGTTGCCGCGGTTTCGTTTTGACCAGTTAATGAATTTGGCATGGCGCGGCATGATTCCGCTGTCTTTGGGGACATTTTTGGAAGCGGCGGCGTTTGTCTACATGCGGCGGGTGGGAATTCTGGAGAATCGCTGGTGGCTGCTGCTGGGGAATATTTTGCTGCTTGTGGCGGTGGCGTTCTTAAGTCAGGTGCTGCCGGGCGAGCCGACCAACCGGCGCGTCGCCGTACCCAACAGCCGGTACAATCCGGTGGTGCCAACAGCGGAGCCGACCCACTAACTATCCATGAAAAATGCGTCATACTGAATCGTGAGGAATCCCCATGGCAGAAGGGCCTAACAACGGTAAAATGGAAAAAATTGTCGCCTTATGTCGGCGGCGCGGCTTTATTTTTCAGTCTTCGGAGATTTATGGCGGCATTAATGGCTTTTGGGATTACGGCCCGCTGGGTGTAGAACTTAAACGTAATTTGAAAGAGGCTTGGTGGCGCGACGTGGTGCGCTGCGCCCCCAAAGGCCCGGATGGCCATATCGTTGAAATGGTGGGCCTGGACTGCTCGATTATTATGAATCGGCGGGTATGGGAAGCCTCGGGCCATGCCACGGGGTTTAATGACCCGATGGTGGATGACAAAGAAACCAAACAACGGTTTCGGGCGGATCAACTCTGCGGCTTATTTACCGGGCCGATTGCGGAAAGACACAAGCTCACCCGGGAGCGTTTGGCCAACAACGAGGGCGGGGACACCGCACTCATGCCAGTTGTTACGATGATTGCAGCGACGGTCGGCGAAGCCGCGGAGATATTTGATAAGCAGGGCAAAAGGATGCTCAAAGACGCCGGCTCCAGCCTGCGCATCCGTGAAAGCGGTACAGACATTGTAACGCTGGAGCAGCACGGGCAGGAAGTCGTGGGTATTATTGCTCCATTAAATCCCACCCTGCTACGGCAAACTCCGGCGGCCATTCCGTCGCCCTTTTCACAAAAGGCCGGTTCCCTGACGGAACCTCGCCAATTCAACCTTATGCTGCAAACTCACACTGGTGCGGTGCGGGATGAGGCTTCCATGACGTATCTGCGTCCGGAAACGGCGCAGGGAATTTTTGTTAATTTCCGGAATGTAACCGATACATCACGCGTAAAAATACCCTTTGGCATCGCGCAGGTCGGCAAAGCGTTCCGCAATGAAGTTACGCCGCGGAATTTCACTTTCCGCTCCCGTGAATTTGAGCAGATGGAAATTGAATTTTTTGTCCATCCGTCCGCCGCCGGGGAATGGTATACTTGGTGGCGGGATTGGCGATTTCAGTGGTGGCAGGGTATCGGACTGACCAGTAGCAATTTGCAGTTGCGCGCGCATACCCGCGATGAGTTGGCTCACTACGCCAAGGACGGGGCCGGCACCAGCGATATCGAATATCGGTTTCCGTTTACCGATCCCGGATTTGGTGAACTAGAGGGCGTGGCTCATCGCACCGATTTTGATCTGCGACAACATGCGGAATGTTCCGGCTTGGGCGATAAACTCAAGTACTTTGATCAGGAACGTAACGAACGCTATTTCCCACATGTTATTGAACCGTCCGCGGGAGCTGATCGCGGTGCTTTGGCGCTGCTTTGTGAGGCGTATCACGACGATCCAGGTCGCCCCAGCGGTGTGGTACTGAAGTTCCATCCGCGCATGGCGCCAATTAAGGCCGCAATTTTCCCATTAGTGGATAAAGAAGGAATGGGGGAAATCGCCGAGAAACTTTATATGGATTTGCGCCAAACCTGGAATATTCAGTTTGACGTAAAACAGAACATTGGTAAACGCTACGCTCGGATGGATGAAGTGGGTACGCCGTTTTGCTTTACGGTGGATACTCAGACCCTGTCAGACCAGACCGTAACGGTGCGTTATCGGGATACTTTGCAACAGGAGCGGTTGTCAATCGGTCGGGTACGCGAATTTTTGGCAGAAAAAATTGGGGGATAATCAGGTGAAAATAGTCGATTTTTGCTTTATTTTTGGCGTTTTTATCGGCCAAAGCAACCGGCATGTTGCCGCAAGAAATAAAAAAATTTGAAAATGAGTTGAAGTTTTTGAAAATGATGGTACGATATATAGAGTGTGAAGTGAATATTGATCAGCAGGTAGCTGATTAGTTAAAATCTTGCTCTCTCTCTCCCTCCCCAGGCTGGCGTTCCTTCGGGCCGCCAGCCTGGTTTTTTTATGGCACCCGACCCTGTTTATTAGGACTAACCACATGGAAACCCCTTACCTTACAAGCGATTTACCCGGTATTGGCGGACAGATTAAAATTCGCCCGGAAGATTTTGTAGTCGAAGAGATTCCCCTTTATGAACCCTGCGGCAACGGCATTCATTGCTATGCCCGAATTGAAAAGCGGGGCATTCCCACCTTGGCGGCGGTTAATGTATTTGCCAAGGCCCTGGGCCGGCGGTCCATGGAGGTTGGTTATGCCGGTTTGAAAGATGCCCAGGCGGTGGCCCGGCAAACCTTCAGCATTGAGCATGAAAGCCACGAACGCATTGCCGCATTGAAATTGCCGCATATCAAAATCTTGGCCGTGCAACGCCATACCAATAAACTTAAAATAGGCCACTTGGCAGGCAACCGGTTCACGGTAAAAATTCGCCGGGCGGAATGGAGTCTGCCGGGCGGATCTGTTGCGGATGCGCAAAATCGCGCTGCCGTGGTACTGGAAAGATTAGCGCAAACCGGCCTGCCTAATTTTTTCGGTATGCAGCGTTTCGGCATGCGGCGGGATAATCACATCCTGGGCTTGTTTTTGCTCCGCGATCAGAGTAAAGAATTTCTGACCCGCTGGTTGGGGGAGCCTGATGAAAGTGTGGATCATGGGGCGGTGCTGCAGGCCCGGCGACATTTCGCCAATAATAATCTGGAATTGGCCAATGCCCATTGGCCGGGGCATTTGCGCGATGAACGCCGCGCCTTGAGCATTCTGGCGAGAAATCCGGGGCAATGGGATAAAGCGATGCGCGTTGTGGATATCCGCCTCCGGCGGCTGCTGATTTCGGCTTTGCAGGCTCATTTGTTTAATGAACTTTTGCGTATGCGTATGGGAGAATTAAATAAAATACTCCCCGGTGATCTGGCGTGGAAGCACGATATTGGGGCGGTATTCCGCGTGGAATCCGCGCCTGACAAACTGCAAATTGAACAGGCCCGTTGCGATAAGCATGAAATTTCTCCGTCCGGCCCGATGTTCGGTTACCGTATGACGCAGCCGGAGGGATTGCCGCTGGAAATGGAAAATAAAGTATTGGCCTCCAACGATCTGACACTAGAAGCATTTCAAGGGTCGCGTGCTTATAAAACCAAAGGCTCCCGCCGCCCCTTGCGTTTTTTTCCCACGGAAATGCAACTGAGCACCGGCACCGATGACCTTGGGCCGTTCCTGGAATTAAAATTCGTATCACCGCCCGGATGCTTTGCCACGGTTTTATTGGGTGAAATTATGAAGACCGAGACGCCCGAAGAATAATTGCAAATTCGCCCTGCACTTAATTCCGCCCGGTGGCGGCTTGCAGCTTCCGCTGCTGGGCCTGATAGCGTAATTGGGCATCAATAAACGGCTGAATTTCGCCATCAAGCACGCGGTCGGGTTGAAATACTTCATATCCGTTGCGGTGATCTTTCACGCGACGATCATCAAGCACATAACTGCGAATTTGTGAGCCGAAGGCGATTTCGCCTTTTTCGCCATACAGACGGGCCAACTCCGCGTCGCGTTTGGTTTCCTCCAGTTTGCGCAGCCGGGCTTTTATAATTTCCAATGCCAACGCCTTATTCTGCACTTGGGACCGCTCGCTGGTGCAAACCACCTGCAGGCCCGTGGGTTTATGCGTAATGCGAATAGCGGACGCGACTTTGTTGACATTCTGCCCACCCGGTCCGCTAGCCCGGACAAAGGCGATGATTTCCAGATCCGCCTCGGGAATTTCCATTTCTTTATCCGCCCCTTCAAACACCGGTGTGACATCCACACTGGCAAAGCTGGTATGCCGCCGCGCGTTGGCGTCATAAGGACTGATGCGCACCAGCCGATGTACGCCGACTTCACAATTCATGTTGCCCGTGGCATAAAGCCCCTTCACCAGCAGCGTCATGCGGCGGATGCCCGCCTGCTCCCCATCCAGCCGGTCCACGGCACTGACATCCCAGCCGCGGCGCTCAAAATAACGCAGATACATGCGCAGCAGCATATCCGCCCAATCGCAGGCTTCTGTGCCGCCCGCGCCAGCATGAATCTGAACAAAGCAATCGCTGGGATCATGTGGCCCGACATACAACGACTGAATTTCCAACTGATCAAGGCCTTGGGTTGCTACCCCCAAAGCCTGGTAAGCTTCTTCCCGCAAGGCCGGATCCTCCGCTCCCATCTCCAGCATCACCGGAATATCCTCCAGTGATTTTTCAACTGCGGCCAGCGGATCCATGATGAGGTTCAGCGCCTTTAATTCACGGATGGTTTTACGCGCCTGATCCTGATTATTCCAGAAATCCGGCGATTCCATCCGCTGTTCCAGCGCCTTAAGTTGCCGGCGTTTTTCCACCACGTCAAAGAGAGTCGCGGATGCTTACAATCCGTGCCTCCAGTGAGGCGAGAACCGCCTCCATATTTTCCTGCGCCATATCGGCTCCTTAAAACCGTTATCTTAGCCGAGATAACGGTAATTCGCCATTGCTGGCCGGAGGATTATCGGAGCCACGTCCCTCCCTCGCGTCCGCCGGCACGGCCCATCCGCCAAGGAACACGAAAAGGCGACATCCGCCGATTAGATGGACGGGCGTGGAAATAACGGGCGGTGGAACGGCAAATGGATGTCGCCTTGCGTTCGGCCCTTGCCGGGGTAGAATCTGGGCATTGAAACAATTGGCCTTTTGCAGGCAGGTTATGGTTGCGTCGAACGAAAACAAATTTCACCACGAAGGCACAACGACACGAAGCCGTCGCGGTCGGAAATGCGAATTTGGGTGCCATGAAAAATCTATGGGCACGATGGCCTCAGAGTCCTCGGTGAACTCTGTGGCAGGCAATTACCCCAATGAGACAACTGATTATTTGTGGCAAGGCTGGCAGACCGTTGAGGAACGCAATCCCTTTGGCGGCAGCGGCTCGACCGATACTGCGATCCGGCAATATGTCTGGGGAACGTATATTGATGAATGCATTGAACTCACTACGTTCGTAGCATTGGGCAGTCAGAACCTGGAACCTGGAAGTTATTATCTGCTGCAAGATTTGTTATTCAGAGCGGTGGCGTTGACAAATTCCACTGGTGCCATTGTTGAAGCGTACGACACGGATGCGTATGGGAACACATTAATCTCCACCGGTCCCGGTGCGGATGGTGTCTGGTTCACCAACGATGATGTGCAATCGAGCTACGGAGCCAATGACATAATTTATTGCGGCTATCGTTTTGATCCGGAAACGGAACTGTATTACGTGCGAAATCGGACGTACTCGCCCACGCTTGGCCGCTGGCTCCAGCGTGATCCGATCGGTTATGCGGGCGGAATCAATTTGTATGAGTATGTCGGGGGAGGAGCGGTGGCAACGGTGGATCCAACTGGCACTTCCGGATGCGGTCAGTTGCTGGATCAGATTAACGAGCTGCGCCAGGAGGAACTGAAAAAGATAGCCGAAGCTGGCAGGATTGCGAGTGAGCTGCAGCGTCGGCCCCAGCCACCGTGGTATGAGCGCCTCTATCTTAAGCTCGAATTCACGGCCGACATCGCGGAGGCAACCGCACTACATAACCGGGCGAACCTTCTTGAGGATATCTACAGGTCGACATGCAAGTCCAAGGTGCCGCCGGTATGCCCGGTTCCAGACACCACGCCTGGATTGGAGCCTGGCGGTGCCCCGGGCGAGATACCGCCGCCGGTGTGGGAATGGATACCGCCCGAGATTGATGTCGGGTAGCAGCAGGGGTGATGGCCGCCCCGGATCATCGTGGGCGCCACATCCATGATTATAATGGCGGTTCACGAGGAAAACAGGTATGCGGTACAAATTGTCGATTGTTGGCGTACGCGGAGGGACGCCTGCGGCGAAATTCGGCGGAACTCAACGCCGTAACCACTGCGCAACGCGGTCAGTTTTCTTTCTGGCGCTTTTCGCCGCGTCGGTCCTTATCGCGAATGCGGCGGCTGCGGCACATGTTTCACCCGGCACGCCCGCGAACCAGCGCGGCCTAGGGGACTACACGCAGGGCATGGCCGCGTTCAAGAAGCACGATTACCAATCGGCGATGGCGTTGTGGCTCAAAGCTGCTGCAATGGGCAACGGAAGGGCCATGGCCGGCATCGGGGCCCTGTTTGCCCAGGGATCGGGCGTGGCCCGTAATTACCCCGAAGCGTTGGCCTGGTGGCGAAAAAGTGCCGGTTCTGGAGACGTCCCAGCCCTTTACGACATCGGCCTCGCGTATCAAAACGGATGGGGTACTCCGCAGAGCCTCCGCGAGGCAATCACATTTTATCGGAGAGCGGCCGCCGAGGGTAATGCAAAAGCAATGTACGCACTGGGGGTGTGTTACGGCGAAGGGCGGGGCGTCGAGCAAGACTATGCCAAAGCGGTAATCTGGCTGCGACAGGCATCCGAACGCGGCAATGCGTTTGCGATGTACGAAATGGGAGTGTGCCACCTGCACGGATGGGGCGTCAGGGAGGACGGCCCAAAAGCGGCGGAATGGTTCCGCAGGGCATCTGCGGCAGGGGCGGCGGTGGCGACAACGATGTTGGGGTACCTCTACCAAACCGGCCAGGGCGTCCCCAAGAGCTACCCAAAAGCAATGAAATGGTTTCGCAGGGCGGCAGAGGCCGGGTACGCCCCAGCAATGGGGAACGTCGGCTTCCTATACTTGAAGGGGTGGGGCGTAAAAAAGAACTACGGAAAAGCGCTGGCTTGGTTCCGCAAGGCGGCCACGAAGGGGGATCGCGTTGCGATGAGGGACATTGGTGCGATGTACGCCCACGGATTGGGCGTGCCACGGAGCGCCGGTCGCGCCGCCGAGTGGTACCGCCGGGCCGCCAACCCGAGCAAGCCAGGCGCGGTGGTATCCGAAGGGAATATCTCGCAAGGAGGGAGCGGCAGGGAGCAACTGGCGCGTAAGTTACGGGGGTTATACCGGGATGCCGCAGATTCTGGAATGAAGGGTTTTGCAGCATACGAAATTGGAAAGCTCTATGCTGAGGGTTTGGGCGTTCCCAAGAGTTACCACACGGCAATGCGTTGGTACAAACGGGCGGCCAAATCGGGCGAGGCCCGGGGATTTGGCTCTATTGGGCATCTCTATCTATATGGCCTCGGTGTGCCGAAGAATTACACAATGGCGCTTGCCTGGTTAAGGAAAGCCGCCGCATCAGGTGACGCCGCGGCCATGCGGGACATCGGATCGCTATACGCGCACGGCTGGGGTGCGCCGCGTAATCAGAGGGCGGCTGACCGGTGGATCGAAGATGCCAAGAAAACGGCTGACCGTTCCAAATGGGGCGACAACCTCGTACGCCGCCAGTTCCGGTTGATAAAAAAAGGCTTTCTAGGGGAACCGTGCTTTGTCACCCTGCTCGCGCACCATAAGCGCGGCCACTTGAGCAGCATTGGCATGTCGATCGATTCAAAGCTGGGCGGCACAGTCGTATCTGTGGCAACGGAAAAGAACAAGGTGGACCGCGGGACCGTGATGTTGTTCGTGACGCCAGCCGGGAACGGCCCGATGCCCGACATCTCCGTGAATGGCGATTGGTTCCTCGGCGGCAGGCTGGGAAAGCATTCCTTCGAGTACAAATTTCAAAGTTACCATTATGACAAGGCGAAGAATATCTGGGTACCAGAAAAAAGTCACGGACTAGCGGAGAACAGCAGAGTGGTGCCAGCCAAAGAGAAATAGGTTGGACTCCATAACGAACGGTGGGCGCGGGGCGGTGCACACGAAAAGGCGACATCCGCCGATTAGACGGACGGGCGTGGAAATAACCGGCAGTGGAACGACGAATGGATGTCGCCTTGCGTTCGGCCCTTGCCGGGGTAGAATTTACGGACACGAAACGTGTTCCACGCACCAATAGCAGGTGAGAACACGAAAGTGTCATCTTTTCGTGTCCCCAAACCGGTTGTCGCGCACGTTCCTGTAGTTACTGGTATAATGAGTATGAGAGATCTGTGAAAGCGTCCGAATGATTTGGAGCAGTTGAAAATGTCACTCAATAAGTTTTGGACAGACATTAAGCGGGCTGTGGGAGACCTTATCCCGGCGCAGTGAATCGACGCTGAGTCAGGACGAGTTTCGCAGATAAACCTGTGCCTATGGGCCACGCTTGGGGCGGTAGAAGCATATGACGCCACCGATTTTAGCTTCCTGCCGGACGACGAAAGGCGATCGTTGGACAGTGCGGTGAAGGCGTTTTCCCGCCTTGTCGACGGTATCCGACCGGATGTGCCACCGACAGAACGGCAATACGAGGAGGGCCGTAAATTATTGCTGAAAATTGCGGCAATAATTGATTTTGACCATTATTCTGACCCAGACGCCTTTGTTGCGGGGAAGCGTATCCGCCGCTTGGTTGGGAATCGCATGCCCGCTTGGGTGCGCGACTTACGTTTTGACACTGGCCAGGATGTAAGCGGTGACCCTGCGCTGCGGATTTGGGTAATCGCCGATGACAAGGCGCTTCCGCCGGGAAAACTTCGCGAACAGACTTCGATTATGCGCCATATTCTTCAGGACTGCGTCGGATCGGACTACTGGCCCTACATTCGCTTCCAAAACACGACGGAGCAGGCCAGCCTGGCTGGGGGCCTAAGGTGAGTCTCCTCAGGGATTTATTGGATCAAGCGAAGTTTCTGGCCTGTCGCGAACCTTGCCGACCCAAGCAGTCGAGCCTACGCCGGGCTGTTTCAGCTGCGTATTACGCAGTTTTCCACCTCCTGGTGTCTAAAGCTTCCGGATTATTCGTGCGCGACGAACAACTGAAGGCCACGCTCAATCGTGTTTACACTCATGCCGAGATGGCCAAGGTGGCCAAAGCCTTCTCGACCGGAAATCTTCCAAAACGACTGAGTCAGTTAACCACGTTGGTCAATATTTCGCCCGACCTGCAAACAACCGCACGCGCGTTTGTTGATTTGCAACAGGCAAGGCACGATGCGGATTACGACGTTGCCAAAGCATTTACCCGTACTGATACGCTTGCGTTGGTTGACCGTGCGGAGGAAGCTTTTGAAAAATGGGATCAAGTAAAAAGTGAAGACTGCGCAAGCCTGTTTCTGGCCTCGTTCCTGGCGTGGGACCGGTGGGATAAGGCTATCTGACAGGTTTTTGGCGGGCAAGACGGGTGCCGCCGTGCCTATGCGGTACGGCAAGAGATGGATTTGCGATGAGGATGGATGGAATCGGCAGCGGGAAGTAATTTCACTGGTTCGTCGCAATTATGCGGTTATACCTCATGGTAGAAAACAACAACATACGTCCGATGGGAAAATTGAAACGCTGTAGTTGCGGCAAAGAGTTTATTTGCCGGAATACGGGCACAACCTGCTGGTGCTGCGATCTACCTTTAATTCCAAGATTGGCCAGACGCGACGAATCGTCGGATTGTTACTGTCCGGAATGTCTCCAGCGGCGAATACAGGAGATGTCCGGCGACAAGCTCAAGCAATAGCAACCGCGAACGATTTGCGGCAGCTATCTTCTACTCTCACGAGTCCATTCTCGCGATTCGCCCCGCCCAGTAACTGTTTACCGCTCCGCGGCGAATATTCGCATTAACGGCGCTGGCGCGCTCGGATAATTGGTGGTATGCTTGATTCCACCATGGATGGTGAAGTTCAAAAACATCGCAAACAACTGATCGCAAACACGGTCGAATAATGTGTTTCTATTGCTGGACAGTTTGCGTGGAACACTTAAGTCTTACGCCAAACTTTACCATGGAAATACATTTGTTTTTTTCTGGGAAGGGGTATAATTTACTTTCATAGTCACGCTCGTTGTGCATTTGGCAGGCCGGAAGGCTGTGAATGGTTACCCTTTAGGATTTTTTTAATGAAATTATTTTCCGCATTGTTGTTGCTTCTGACCTTGTCGCTATTTCCGGGAAATGCCATGGCGCTAAGTTCCAAAACCGTGCATGTTGGAAATCCGCGCGATGCCGGGGCATTGGGTGGAGAGGTTCAAACGGCGTATCAGAATGGCGCGCGGATGATTATCATCAATCCCGGGATTTATCACCTGCCGGCGATTGGCCAACCCACGTTCAACCTGAACGGCTGGAAAAACGCCACCATCAGCGCCTATCACGTCACGCTGATTATGCGGGTGCGGCACGCGGGCGATTGCTTTCGACTATTGCATTGCCGGAATGTCACGATTGAAGGCCCGGTAATTTCGCAAACGCAGGTGACGTTCTATCAGGGCCGGGTACTTTCCACCCACAAGGAAAACAACGGGGTCTATTCTTGCGTATGGCGGCCGGACACAGGCTACCCGTTTCCGGATATCGCTTCCAAATTTTTTCCACGCGAATTTGATGTCGTCAATGGCCGCACCCGGCGCATACGGGTGGGCAGCGGCGATATGTGGGCCGCCACCATTGCCGCGTTTGGTCAACGCGCCTTTCGTCTGACGTTCCATATCGGGCATCCGGAATTCAAGGTAGGCGACTTTCTTGTGGCCCGCTATGGCAACGCATTTCAAAAAGTGCTCCTGGATCACAGCCGTCATTGTACTGTTAAAGATATCACCATGATGCGCAATGGTTTTGCCCCGATTTTTGAAGTTGGCGGCGGAGCGGATCGCCTCATCGGCTGCCGCTGGGTATTAGGCCCCAAACCGTCCGGTGCCAAAGTCAATCCGGTGGTGACCAATCAGGCCGATGGTTTCCATTGCGTCAATTGCTATCCGGGGCCGGATATTGAACACTGTGTGATGACCGGTGTGTTTCTTGATGACTGCATAGCCATTCATGGGGAATATCAGACGGTCGTGGCATCCGCGGGCAATACCATTACGGTAAAAGATAATCGCAGCGCGGACCTGAAGGTCGGGCAGCCCATTGACATTTCTGATCACCATGGCTTTTTTGCCGCCACGAAAGTTCTGGCCATTCGCCTGCTGAAAATAAGTACCAGTCAGCAGGTCCGCAAGTTCAACGCGATAGCGGTTAAGCCGGGCTACTTCAAATTCAAACCCAAAATGCTGATGGTTGGAAATACCGTCAGTATCATCACGATGGCAAAAACACTTTCCGTGCCTCTGGGGGCTTATGTGACCAATCCCCTGCGCTGTGGCAGCGGTTATAAAGTCATCGACTGCCGGATTGGCGATACCCGCTCCCGCGGCATGTTGCTGAAGGGATCGGATGGACTTGTGGAAGGCAACATTGTGCGGGACTGCGGTATGGCCGGTATTTCCATCGGCCCTGAAGCCTGGTGGCGGGAAGCCGGGTACTGTAACCATGTTGTGGTGGAAGACAACACACTGATCCGGAATGGCAAAGGGGGAACCGGCGGCTACTTCACCGCGGTTTTTGTACATGGCGACGGTGCCATCGGAAATTCCGATATTATCATTAAGCACAATCGGTTTATTTCCAACTTCGCCGGCGATGTATTCATGCAATGGTCGCGTAACAGTTCCATTGTCAACAACATCATGACCGGTCCCAAAACGCCCGCGTTTCCCGGCGAAAAATCCCACGCCTCCATTGTTGTGAAAAACTCGCACAACATTTTGATCAAAGGCAACCATGTCACCAACCCCGGCGTTTACGCCGGAAAGCTCATTGATGTGCAAAAGTAACATCTTATCCGGCGTAACGGGTTGGCTGGCGCAAAAACAAGGCACGGCATCCTGACCGTAGTTCCCCCCTGACTGTGCTTCAAACGGATGTTCCAGAAAAAGTAACCGTTCACGGGCCTAATGGAAGAAGCGACTGTGTGGGCCGTCCCGCAAGGTGGTTGTTGATGGGTCTGATACAGGAATTCAAAGACGCTGCGTTGTTGCTGTGTGCAGGTAGCGATGGCCGTCCGGATTCGCCACACCACTACTTTTGTCCCCGCTGACTGCGAGTTCCCTGCGTGGCGTGGCGTGGCGATGCAGCACGACAAAGCGGATGGCTTGTTCCGCCCGATTATTTGTGCCGCCGATGCTGCGCTATTGGCGGGTCAACTCGGCGATTCGTTGTTGGTAAACTTGTTCGGCACGTACATGCTCTATAAAACGTGCCTATCATAATATCCGCTATAAGCAATGCTTTTCATTCACATAAAGTTATGCACATACGCTATTTATGCCACAATAAATGCCAAAATTGATTGACATACAGGATATTGCTGTATGAATTATCATAAAATTGTTTTTTTACTGATATACAGAAGCGTATAATTAAAGGGACATAATCAGTGAGTTGTGGTATACTCATTGGCATGGGTGCGTGTAAAGGAG
>JBMFGW010000072.1:0-19831 GCA_049977145.1 Phycisphaerae bacterium | reverse complement strand
CACCGTCTATCCGCATCCATTATATTATCGGACAGATTATGCGTTAATCATCACATTTATTTTGTCACAAGCCCTAAATCACTTTGCGGTTACGTTTTGGTTCGGAAACAACCTTTATTACCATCATGCCTTCACCTTGTGCCGCGATTACCCTGCCGGAAAATCCCGCAGCTATGAGTTGAATAAATTCCATAAACCTATCTGCCGAAAGCCGGTGCTTTCATCTTCGGCATGTATTCTAATCCTCCCATGATTGTACTCCAAGCAAATGTATGCCGAGAATTCAAGGGCGGAATTTATTTTCCGACAAGGGCGGGTGACACTGGGCTGATAAAAGTTTGAGTTTTAGTGGATTGTCTACACGCCTACCGAACATCCTGTCATTTTGACATTATGCCGCGATGTTCCAATAGCGGTGGTTGGCGTAAATTCTGTATAATTGCCATAATTGTAAGCTATTACCACATCAAGACTTACATCGTTTTATGTCTAGCGAACGAAGCATTGGCATGGATTTTGTTTAACATCTTAATGTACTTGGCAACGTGGAATTGCCGGGTTGGGATTTGCGGTTTCCTCGCTATGGCGCCACGCGGGATTCTTCAATTTCCACCCGGAGCCAGTTGCCAAAGCGAAGAATTATTGAAGCGGTGGCAACAGCTGTCGCGTTTAAGAAAGGAGATCACAACTATGTTAGATTTATTGGATTCAGCGGCAACACCATTTGGCGCGTTGCAAAATCAGATTGATGGTTTGTTGGAGGACTTTTTTACCGAGCCAACCACATGGGCTGGAGCTCGTGAGTTGCGGCGCTATCCTACGGTGAATATCTGGGAAGATGGAGAGGCCGCTCACTTGGAAGCCGAACTTCCCGGTGTAAAAATGGATGATGTGGAATTGTTTGTGGCGGGAAATCAATTGCGGCTTGCGGTACAGCGGCAGATTTCTACCCCTGATAACGCGGTATGGCATCGCCAAGAGCGTATTTCCGGCAACTTTTCCCGGACGTTTACACTGCCGTGGGAGCTTAACGCCGACAAGGTTGAGGCTAAATTGAAAGAGGGAATTCTAATGGTGGACCTGCCGAAAGCGGAAACGGCAAAACCACGAAAAATTAAATTGTTGGCCAACTAAGTAGTGGCCGCATTTTCACGAACATTATGAAAGGAGTTGATTTGTATGACTATGCAGGAATTAGATAAACGACGGACTACTGGCGATACACCGGAACGTCTGAATAATGAAACATGGTATACCCCCGCCGCGGATATTCTGGAAGATAACGATGGTTATACGTTATTTTTCGATATGCCGGGGGTGCAACCCAATGCTATTGACATCACCTTTGATGATGGGGTGCTGAACGTGGAAGGAAAAATAAGTAAGGCCGAAAACGTGGATTCGCGGAATTATCTGGTACGCGAGTACGGTATCGGACATTTTTCCCGATCCTTTACGATCCGCACGCCAGTTGATCCCGACGCCATCAAGGGTGATCTCAAGAATGGTGAGTTGCAAATTCGTATTCCCAAGGCCCATTCCGCCAAAACAAAGAAAATTGCGGTTCAAGGCGGATAAGTTTTAGCGGCCAGGCCCGGCACAGGGACGATCAATCGCCGGGCTGGCTCATTAAAAGCAGACTTGTATGTTAGGAGGTATTGTATATGAAAAGTCTCATTAAACGCGTACCCAACAGTTCACTTTCCAGTAATGAAGATAAGAAGCGGTGGCTAAAACGCCCGGACTTATCCAATGTTCTGCCACGCTTCCGACAGGATATGGATGCGGCGTTTGAGCGCATGTGGCGGAACATGCAGATGTCGTGGCCTAAACCGGCGATAGCTTGGCCCGCAATCGATATAGACGAAGATGACAAATTTCTGCGTGTGCGGGTGGATACACCGGGGGTTAATCCTAAAGATGTTGAGGTGGAGTTGTCCGGAAATTTATTGACTATCCGCGGTTCACGCGAAAGTCAGCGCAGCGAAAACAAAGGTTCCGTGCATCATCATGAGCGCATTTCCGGCAGCTTTTATCGCACCATTCCGCTTCCGGAATATGTCGATGCTTCTAAAATTGAAGCCCGTTATGACAAGGGTGTGCTCAACATTCAGTTGCCCAAGATGCCCGGCCACGGTCCCCGCAAAATTCAGGTCACTTCGTAACCGATGCTTTTTCGGCGGCGCTAACACCGCGCCGCCGTTCTATTTTCTCTGTACCACGGAATGCAATTATGTGCGGGAGATGCGGCGCTATCTCCAACGCGATCTGGGCGTCCCGGCTTACATCTGTCACACGGCTCAAAGTTTGCCCAAGGCGTTTAATTCCGCTTCGCTGGCGCGGCCTTGAATGAAACGCTGCACTTCCGGATCAGGGCAACCGCGGATTTCATCCGGCGTACCCCGATAGACTATTTTGCCATGCAGCAACATGACAATTTGATCGGCCACCTTAAAGGCGCTGGCCATATCGTGTGTGACTACAATTCCGGTGCCTTTGAATTGCTTTTGGATCTGGAGTATCAACTCATTGATAACGTCTGCGCGGATAGGGTCCAGCCCAGTGGTGGGTTCATCGTACAGAATAACTTCTGGATTCATCGCCACCGCGCGCGCCAGCGCTACGCGTTTACGCTGGCCGCCGGAGAGGTCGGCGGGCATTTTGGCTTCCAGGCCGGCCAGTCCGACAATGGAGAGTTTCTCATGCACAATCGCACGGATACGGGCTTCGGTGAAGCCGCCATGTTGCCGGAGGGGAAAGGCGATATTTTCGCCCACTGTCATCGAATCAAATAGCGCGCCAAGCTGAAATAGAAAACCAAAGCATTTACGCAGCGGTTCCATTTCCGCTTCGCGGAGATTGTCAATACGTTGGCCGTGAAAATAAATGTTTCCGGAATCTGGTTTAAGTAAGCCGACAATATGTTTGAGGAGCACGGATTTACCGGTACCGGATGGACCGATGATCACTGTGGTTTGATCAGCGGGAATGTCCAGATTCAGGCCGTCAAGCACGATCAGTGGGCCGAATCGCTTGTGAACATTTTCAAAACGAATAACCGGAGTTGCGGATGATTGGTTGGGAGTCATGGCCATACGCACAACCTCACAGAATACCAGGCTGATTAGGCCACAGCATGATGGAAATATTAGTCAACAGAACCGCAAGAATAAAATTGGCCAGTAAAATCACACAGAACCCGGTTACAAAGCTTTCCGTGCAGGCCCGGCCTACGCCCTGAGCCCCGTTGCCGCAACGAAATCCTTTGTAACAGGCGATGGCTGAAATTACCACACCGAAAAAGAAGGCTTTGATGAGGCCTTGATAGATGGTGAACATATTCATGCCGGCCTGGGCGTAATGCCAGAATGGGTAATTACGCACGCCTTCTATACCTACGCATATCAACCAGCCGCCTAAAATGCCGATGGCATCACTGAAGACCGTCAGCACTGGCGTCATAATCACACACGCCAGCACCCGCGGCACCACCAAGGTGCGCACCGGATCTGCAGCCATGACGCGCAACGCGTCAATTTGCTCGGTGACGTTCATGGTGCCAAGTTCCGCGGTCATTGACCCGCCCAGCCGTCCCGCCAACATTACCGCGGTAAGCACCGGCCCGATCTGCTTGACCACGCTGACGACAATCACCGCGCCAATCCGGCTGGCTACGCCGATAGCCTTAAACTGCGGATAGGCTTCCACGGCCAGTACCGCGCCGATGAAGCCACCGCCCAGTAACACCACGGGAATGGACAGCGTGCCCATTTCATACATTTGAATAAACAACTCACGGATGGTGCGGCGGTTCATTCCAGTGAACATCCCGGAAATAATGGCACCAAAAAAGCAGCCGAAATCGCCCAAGCTTTCAACGGCATGGATACTCCACAGTCCGATCCATGCAGCAATGTCCATAGCCATCGCGGCTGGATTAAGTGAACGGGTCTGTTGGTCGTGTATGTTCATAGTTCAGGCGTCTCCGTTATTACGGCTCCTCATGCCAATGTCGTATTGTATACCCGCTAATGCCCGGTTGGGGAATCGGATCGGAGTATTTTCCATCCTTCCCATTCCAGTTACAGGTGGGGGGCGGAAGCGGCGGGGCGCATGACTGGAACGGAAGAGTTGATCCATTGGATATGTTTAACATCCTGACAAAGAATGGCGGGGCGGGCATCAGAATTATCCAGCTTGAAATGGACATTATTGAGAATCAGATCATCCACATGCCTGGCATACATGCCGTATGCGGGCAGATAAGGAGAAAAAAGAAAAAAATCGGGAAATTCAGTGATATTTTCCGGGACGTGAATATGGCGGGCACTCGCTGGTGCGCCGCCGGAAAGCGTAATGGCGATATTTTCCAGCAGGACATGTCCGACGCGATGCTTGGGAAAGCCAGTTATAAATATGCCGGTGGGAAAAAGCAGTCGGCCCAGGTTGGACGCCTGTGCGGTGACATTCCGGATAACGATATTGTTAATGCTGCCAACGCCTTGTGGTGTCTGGCCGGGGTGAAAAGTTGAAAGACGGGCACCTAGACGAATAAATATTGGCATATCCACATTTTTCATGATGATGTTATCGAATCGCACATTGCTGATGTGCGCACCATCGACAGACAGAATTTTAATACCCCCAAGACGCGTGTCGTATTCATAACAGTCCTTCACATGAATATCCCGCATGGTACCCATGGTTTCGCTGCCAAACTTTACATCGGCGCACTGGCTGCTTAAGCGACAATGATCCACTCGAATATGTGAGCAGCTTGTGGGTGTGGTGGTCTTAAAGCAGATACAATCATCCTCGGAGTTAATATCGCAGTGGGTAATATGCACCAACTCGCTGGAGTCCACATCAATCCCGTCGTTATTGTAGTTGGCATGATTCCATATATGCACCGCATCCACCAGAATCTGTCGGCAGCGATAAAGATTTAATCCCCATGCGGCTGATTGTTCCAACGTGACATTCCGCACGTTAATACCGTTGCAGTGGGCCAGACGAATCAGGAAGGGGCGGTCGCCGCGGAAACCTACGCCATCGCCATTGATCGTACCGGGGCCTTCAATGCCGATGTTATTGGCGTGATTAGCACCGATGAGGCAGTAGCCGAATGGCTGGCCGTCTCCATCAATGAAAGGATCGACCGTATGGTAATTCTTAATATTCGGAGAGCCGAAAATCTCGGAACCAGCTAGCATATCCAATACCACATTGTTTTTTAATTCCAGCGTGCCGCAAAGATATATCCCGGCGGGGAAGACCACTTTTCCGCCGCCAAAGCGGCTGCATGTATCAATAGCCTGTTGGATAGCCGCGGTATCCAGTGTGGTGGCGTTGCCGGTGGCACCGAACGATCGAACATTGTACCGGCCTGTGGAGGATCGGGAATAGGGATTATGTCCAAAGTGACGAAATCCCGCAATCGCGAGCAAAACCACGATTGCGCCAATTAAGATGCCTATGCTCCAGTCCAGAATTTTGGAGATGATGGTATTTTGCATGAATCCAATACCTTCCGTTACTCAATGCGCAACACTTTCCGGGTTAATTCTGCTGCCGCCGGTTTCTGGGATAATAGGGCCATCCACACCATAATGCGAACTGGGCTTGGGTAATGTGACGTTGATGGCTTGATACTTTCCCGTCCGGGAAATATGAATTCCACCCAAGGCTGGAAGATATTGCCACGGATTGGGCATCGCGTGCGCCGGGCCGCGCCAGCGCGTCATGACCTTGCCGAGATTGCTGACCTTTTGCCACCCGGCGTAATAACGTTCAAAATACCAAACCGCAACCCGAAAAATAATCGAACCCTTATGGCCCGAATAAAAACTTTTAGTGGCCATTTGCTCCACAACAACGGTGGCGTGATTATGATCCCCGGCGATCCAGAGCGGACGGTTGTAATTAGTGAAACGTGGAATTTTTTCAATGAACGTGATGATCTGCCGCAAATCTCCGCGGGTCATGGGTGGTCCGGGTTGTACCGGGCGATAGTACCTCATATTTACACCCTCCCAGCGTGCCTTGCCGTTAAAGACAATCAAATCGTAGGTGTGGCCGGTGGGAATTGCGGCAATGCTAAAGCGGCCGGAATCGGGATCGATTTTACCGGAGAAAACCCAAGTGGTGGGTTGATTTTTGCTTAATGCCAGCACATTAGCGCGGTTTCGTTCAACGGCCTCAATGCGGAAAATACCGGTGGCGGGGGTGATGCGTCCAGTAAGCGCAACGGTACTGTGCATCCCCGCACCGGCGGCGAATCCGACCGATCGCGGTACCGCCAAGAGGAGAATCAGCAAACCAGCTTTGCGGATATTGTGTGGTTTCACAGTTCACCCGGTACAAAACAGATTCGTTACAACCACGCCATCTCACGGCGCACGCCGGGTGCGCTCCAGCCACCCGGTATCCACACGCGAAAGACGGAAATCCTGTGAATTCATAATAAATTGGTGCAAGGGAATTGTCGTTTTCACCGGCCCGGCCCGAAATTCATCCAGCGCGCGGCGCATCGTGGCAATAGCCGCATCGCGCGTAGGGCGATGAACAATTAACTTGCCGATCATACTGTCATAATTAGGCCCGATGCGATACCCCTGATACGCATGCGTATCCACCCGAACTCCGGGACCACCGGGCGGCGCGAATTCTTCCAGCAATCCCGGCGCGGGCGCAAAATTACGCTCCGGATCTTCGGCGTTAATGCGGCATTCAATGGCGGTTCCATTCTGCTGCAAATCTTTTTGGGATAGATCCAATTTTTCCCCGGCAGCAATGCGCAGTTGCCATTGAATCAAATCCTGTCCGGTGACGCATTCCGTGACCGGATGTTCCACCTGAATACGCGTATTAACTTCCAGAAAGTAAAAGTGTTTCTGTTTGTCCATAATGAATTCGACCGTAGCGGCGGAATAATAGCCCGCGGCTTTCGCCAGGCGAACGGCGCTTTCGCAGAGTTCCTGGCGGGTTTCCGCATCCAAAATCGGACAGGGGGATTCTTCTACAAGTTTCTGGTGCCGCCGCTGAATTGAGCAGTCGCGTTCAAAGAGATGCACGATATTGCCATGTTTATCACCGAGAATCTGTACTTCCACGTGGCGCGGTTCTTCATGATATTTTTCAATAAATATAGTGGCATCCTTGAAGGCAGCTTCGGCCTCAGCCCGCGCCGCATTGAGTGAACTTTTCAGGGTTATTTCATTATGCGCCACGCGCATGCCGCGGCCGCCGCCTCCGGCGGACGCTTTGATAATCACGGGATAGCCGATTTTTTTTGCGACTTCCACCGCCTCTTTTTCGGTTTTCACCGGGCCGTCGCTGCCGGGAGTAAGCGGTAGTTTACACTGCTTGGCAAGGTCTTTGGCGGCCAGTTTGGAACCCAGCACTTTCATGGATTCCACGGAGGGTCCGATGAATTCGATTTTGCAACTGCGGCACACCTCGGCAAAATGCGCGTTCTCCGACAGAAAGCCAAAGCCCGGGTGAATCGCCTGAACATCCGCGATTTCCGCGGCGGAAATGATACGGGGAATGTTAAGGTAACTTTCCCCGGCGGGCGCCGGCCCGATGCAGATGGCCGCAGTGGCAAGTTTCAAATAGGCGGCGTCCCGATCTGCCTCCGAGTATACGGCGACGACCTCAACGCCCAACTCCCGGCAGGCTCGGATGATGCGCAATGCAATTTCACCGCGATTGGCTACAAGAATTCTGGAAAACATAAATTCCTCATCAACGCTCAAGCAAGGGGATTTACTCGGCTTTTACCAAAAACAGTGGCTGGTTGTATTCCACCGGATCCCCATTGCGTACCATCACTTTGGCCACAACACCACTGATTTCGGCGCGGAGTTCGTTGAATACTTTCATGGCTTCAATGATGCACACCACCGTATCCTTTTCCACGCGCGCTCCGATTTTTACGAAAGGCTCGGATTCCGGATTAGCGGCGGTGTAAAATGTTCCCACCATGGGCGATCTAATAGCGGTCAGGTTTTCCTCCGTCGCCGGCGCGGCCGGTGACGTGACCGCTGACGAGAATGGCGCAGACGGCACCGGCGGGACGGTCGGAGCTACCATCGGTTGTCCGCCGCCCGGGAAAAAGTCGCGTTTCAAGCGGATTTTCGCTTTATCCTCCACCAGTTCAATTTCAGTCAGGCCATGATCAGACATAAGCTTGATAAGGTCTTTGACGCGTTTGTTATCGGTAAATGTTTCCTTGGTTGCCATATTGTTATTTTCTCCAAAATCCACCCGCTGCACTCGCCGCGGATTATAGCCGCGCTGCGTTTAAGGTTTTCGGCAAGGTGCTTAATACGCGGTAGCCACGTTCCGTGACCAGAATATCATCCTCAATCCGCACACCGCCCACACCGGGAAGATATATTCCCGGTTCCACGGTGACAACCATACCAGCTTGCAGGATAACATCACTCTGCTGGGAAAGCGATATCGCTTCATGGATGTCGCGACCAATCCCGTGGCCCAAACTATGGCCAAACATTTTGCCATATCCGGCTTGGGTGATTATGTCACGGGCTATTTTATCAATTTTTCGGCCAGACGCACCCGGGCGGATCGCCGCAATGGCCGCTTCTTGTGCGGCGAGAACAATCTGATAAATTTCCCGAATTTTACGCGGCGGATCCCCCATAAAAATCATGCGGGTAAGATCAGAGCGATAGCCGCTGAACAACGCCCCCCAGTCCACCAGCAGGGGGGATTTGTTGAGCAGTTTTACCGCGCCGGGGCGGTAATGCGGCAGACTACCGTTGGGGCCAACGGCGACAATGGGATCAAAACTGGAGTTGGCAGCTCCCCGCCGCCGCATTTCATAGACTAGAAGCCCGGCAATTTCATTTTCTGTCTGCCCGGTTTCCAGATGCGCTTTGAGGGTTTCAAAACCACGCTCGGCAATGGTAATGGCCTGTTCGATAAGCGCAATTTCGTGAGCATCCTTGATGTTGCGTAATGCTACCAGAAAATCCACCACAGGTTGCGCGTGAATTCCCGCGGGTTTGGTAAATTCCTGAATGGCCGCGTGTTGTCGCAGGGTCAGACTTTCTTCCTGCACGGCCAAGTTGCGAATTGTCAGCCTTTTACAAATTTTAATTAACTCTTCTGAGAGCCGCTTCTTCCGCATGACGGCATTTACCCAAGGACATTCGCGGGCGATCTGTTCGCCATAACGGAAATCACTGATCAGCCATACCGAATCCGCCGTCAAAAGCGCCCAGGAGTCCTCCCCCTCAAAGCCGGTCAGCCAGCTGACATCCGGATAATAACTCACCAGCAGCGCCGCCGCCTTGGACTTTTTCAGTTGCGTCTGGGCCGCTTGCCAGCGTTGTTGAATATAATCCGGGGGCCTGGTGGCGCTGCTGGACATTTGAGTTTCTCCACGACAAAAACTTTAGTATACCCGCAAAAGGCCACGGTGGCATCTGCCCGCCAGCATTTTTCGATAAAGGGCTGTCGCCATATTTTGCGGCGAAGGAGGAAATTCCCACCCAAGGCGACTCGGCTAAATATATGCGTGCGGTTACCACTGGCACAAAGTGCTTGTGGCAATGGATACTGTGTTCATAGTGTATGGTGTCCCAAGGCCATATTCTCTGGCAACGCGGGCGGGCGCGGTGGCGAACCAGATGCCATTAGGTATCGCGTGTAGTATAGAATTGTTACTGTTCTACTTAGCCATAGCGCGGCATTTAGATCTGTGCGCACGCGGCACACAAGGGTGTACAGCCAGCGTCAAAATACACGCTGAATATGGGGGCAGAGCATTGGCCGCAGGCTAGCGGCTCAAGCACTTTGGTCATGGCGTTCCAATATACGTTGATTTGTTTTTCGCCGTCCCGGCGCTGGACATTAAGGGACACGGCCAGCGCCGGCGCATCCAACCGCACCAGCGTCACAGGATACAAGGTTGGTCTTAGTGTATATCGCTCACGGAGTTCATCGGTTTTGCGGTCCAACTCCAATGCAACCGCCTTGGTCCGAGCCTCCATCTTATCCGACTCCATCGGCGCACGGCGGATACGATCGGCGGCATCATCAAGTAAGGCATGATAATAACTTTTCAGCCGCTTCATATCCCGGTCCATGCGTGCTTCAAGCCGGCGGATAAAAGCCTTGGCCTTTTCCTCGGCTGCCATCGCCGCCTGCCGCATCGCGTAGGTCACATCCGGCATTGCTTCGTCCAATCTGGCAGGATGGGCATCGTAGTTGTTCAGCGGATCCGGCAACTCCAGCCGGGCATGGCTGCGGCTATTGAGGGTAACACTGACAATATCTTCCCATTTTTCATCCGATTCAATGGCCACGGCAAAATGCCAGAACTGATATTCCACCCTGTCTGCTGTGGCTCCAATGACTTTCACACGGGCATTAGGAAATGCGAAAGCGCGGGATACCGGATCATCCATGGCGGATTTTTTCAGATACAGCGTGTCAATTTTCAGCGCCAAGGCGGATGTTTCGCGTGGGAACAGACGCTCGGCCCGCTGTAAAAACATGGAGGCCAAATTAATGGTCAAGCCGCGATCCACCGCTTCGGCGGTGATTTCCGTATTTTCCGGGCATTCCAAGAGTTTGGCGGTTTCCGGTGGTAAGACCGCGAATCCGCTTTTCAAATGTTCCGGCCACTCAATAAGCCCGCCGCCGCTTTCCAGCAGTGAAACGGCAAAGGTTTTAAGGCGTTCATCCATGGCGGTACTCATGCGAAATCTTCCCCAAAAAGTGCCTCATCAAGTTCCTTGGTTTTGAGATATTCACCCTGGGCTTGAATTAACGTGTCGCCCAAATCGGCAAAAGCGGTATCCAAGTCTTCAGCGCTGCGTGATTTGAGCCACAAATCCAGCACCAGGGATTCAAAGTCCTCACCTTTTTCAGTATTACCCAGGATGGAGCCGATTTCCCCGACAACCAGTTCAAACATGCGCAGTTTATCATTGAGCACCGCGAGAATCTTCTCCTCCAATGAACCGCGTGTGCAGAGATTAAAAACAAAAACATCCCGCGTCTGCCCGATGCGGTGAACCCGCCCGATGCGCTGTTCAATACGCATGGGATTCCACGGCAAATCGAAGTTAATGAGGGTATTGCAGAATTGCAGATTGAATCCCTCGCCGCCGGAATCGGAACATAGCATCACCGGCACGTCATGCTTAAATTGGTCAATGGCGAGTTCCTTCTCCAACTGGTTTTGGCCGCCGGTGAATAACACAAAGCGAATGCCGTGCCGCTCCATCAGACCGACCAGATGATCCAAAGTGGCACGAAAATTGGCGAATACCAAGGTCTTTTCTCCACGGTTTTTGGACAGTAATTCCAGAAGTTTGTTTTCCTTGGCGGATTGCGTCAAGCCGCGTGCTATCTCCAGCAGGGGCCCGGCGCGATGATCCTGCAATCCCAACCGTTCCAACGCCGGTCGCAGCGCCAGCGGATGACTGCCCGCCGCCATGAGAATGGAATTGATCTGCAGGCGATTTAACAACGGCAGATCATCCGGCGGATGCCGCCATAATTCTTCGAGTGTGGTCCATTGAGCCGCGCCGGCCACCGCAGCGTCCGTGTTAAAATCCTTGCCATTGGCGCGCTGCACAACGCCTCCGGCAATGCTGGCAAGCACCGCTGCTTCCTCCTGATTCTCACCGGGGTCGGCGGCACCGACGTTTTCTTCCGCATCCGCAACGCTCGGTGTGCGCAGAGGCGCACAGCGCCAGCGGAGATAGGAATCAAGATGACGGTAAAGAACCGCTTCATTTTCATCCGGTGTCAGGGCAAACGTCTGGGCATAGCGTCGCGGCAGGTTGATATTTACCAGGCCACGCGTATTACGCACCATCACCTGCGACAACAGATCGCGCAGCACCCGCCGATTACGCGGGTCGCGGGGATTGCCGCGCGTCACAAAATTCTTTTTGAAATCCGCCTCCGTCTTGAGATGCCCCGGTTCCAGGAGCGTCAGGAGGTTGTATAACTCAATAAGATTGTTCTGCACCGGCGTGGCGGTAAGTAGAAAAATATGACGGCGTTGCAACGCATTGACGAGCTGCCAATTCCGGGTGGACCGATTTTTGCAATGATGCGCTTCATCGACAATGACCAGATCCCATGGCGCGGCGGCACAAAGATCAAAATGTCTTCGGCTTTTCGCCAGTGAAATCGACGCAATGACACGCTTCCGATCCGCCCAATCCTCACGATCCCAGCCCGATGCCGCTAAATTAAATTCCAATCCAAATTTTCCCGCCAGTTCATCCCGCCACTGTCCAGTCAAGGGTGACGGCACCAGGATTAGCACGCGCTGCACCATACTGCGCAGCAGATATTCCCGCAGCAGCAACGCCGCCTCGATGGTTTTACCCAGCCCCACCTCATCCGCCAGCAGAACGCGGCCGTGAAAATAGCGCAGCACTTTCCGCACCGTCTCAATCTGATGCGGCAGTTGATCCACTGCGTGCAGGCCGTCCAGACACAGCAATTCATCAAAGCCGCGGAGCAGTTTGAGCTTTTCCAGCTCCAGCCGCAGGCGAAGGATATTGACATCGGCACCGTAAACCGCCGAGAATTCCATCGGTTCCGGCGGCAAAATGGGAATTCCGCCCGGCGTGTTGGCCGACCGGTGCTTCTTACCGGGGATTTCAGCTAAAAAGGAGTTTGACCATACCATCTGAAGCTCCATCTTCCACCATCGCCTGGCGATTGGTATCGTTACAGTTTAACAATATATCGTGGTAAATGAAAATCTTCGGAAGTACCACCCCTGAAAAAGATATGTAGTTGCTATTTGGCTATATACGGTATAATGTCATTTTGTTGATACTACTGCTGGTGTGTGATGACCGATTGCAGGTCGACCATGCAGGGATGTTTTCCACAAGACACGGAGGTCCGGCCGCCATGAAGCTTCTTTCGCTGGAACTATCAGGATTTAAATCTTTCGCCGATACCACTCTTTTGAAATTTGATGATGGCATTACCTGTATTGTCGGCCCCAATGGCTGCGGTAAATCCAACGTCATGGATGCCGTCAAATGGGTACTCGGTGAAATGTCCGCCAAAAGTTTGCGCGGCGATGCCATGTTGGATGTAATCTTTAACGGCTCTTCCACCCGTAAACCCATGGGTATGGCGGAAGTTTCATTATTATTCAGCAACGCAGACCGGCGGTTGCCCGTGGAAGACGCGGAAGTAAAAATCACCCGGCGACTGTATCGCGACGCCACTTCGGAATATCTGGTCAATAACCGTACGGTGCGTTTGAAGGACATTCGGGAAATGTTCTTGGATACGGGGATCGGAGTGGACGCGTACTCACTTATAGAGCAGGGAAAAATTTCCATTCTCTTGGAATCCAATAACATTGATCGCCGCGAAATATTTGAGGAAGCGGCGGGTATTTCCCGCTTCAAGGCACGCAAGAAAGAAACGCTCCGGCGGCTGGAAAAAACCGATCAGAATCTGGCCCAAACCCAATTGGTGTTGCAGGAAGTGGAGCGGCAGCTGCGCAGCATCAAAGTGCAAGCCGGCAGAGCTAGAAGTTATCAGGAATATTCCAGTCGCGTAGATGCGTTGCGGCAGATGCACAGCCTCCATGAATATGATCAACTACAGCGGCGGCTCTCTGAGGTCAGCAGCCAGAGAAGCGATGTTATCGATGCGCTGGCCGCCAAGAAAAGGGAACTTGATGAATTCCGCCAGCGGCAGCAGGACCTGCAAATGGAGGTCGAAGCGTTGCAGGATGCCGTGCGGGAGGCGGAACGCGAATTATCGGCGTTGGAAAGTCGGCGGCAGAGCGCCGCACAGCAATCACAATTTGCCCAACAGCAAGCTCGGCAGCTCTCCGAGCAACGGGAATCCATGCGCCAACGCTATGACGAAGTTCAACAACGCGGGCAGCAACTGCTGGAGCTTATTACCCAGCGGCAGACGGAGGTAACCGGCATTGAACAGTTGCTGGAGACACGGCAACGGGAATTGGAGCAGGCGCAAAGCCACCAGCAAACGGCGGCGCGGGAAACCGCGGAACTGAATTATAAACTGGAAGCGGAGAAATCCGCTGCGGTGGAATTACTGCGCGCTGCCGCGCGCGTGCAAAGTCAGGTCAGCACTTTGCAGGTGCGGATGGAAAATCTTAATCGGCAGGCGGAACGCCTGACCGGCCAGAAAACGCAACTTTCCGCACGCCTGGCGGAACTGCGGCAGCAGGCCGCAGAGCTGCAACAACAAAAGGAAGAACTCACCGGACAAATTCAGGCTTTGCGATCACGGATTGACGAAGTCCATGGCCGACAGCAGGCTAACAATCAGCGTTTGTCCGACTTACTGAATCAACTTGGAAAAAAAAGGGAAGAGCGCAGCGGCTTACAGAGCCGACAGGCGGTCTTGGAAGATCTGCAGCGCCGCCGCGAAGGCATATCGGATGCGGTGCGTGAAGTGCTGAAAACACGCGATATGGGGAAGGGATTTGCGTATGTCAAAGAGATGGTGGGGGAATTATTTGAAGCGGATTTGGAAATTGCGCCCGTAGTGGAAGCGGCACTGGGGGATTTACAGAACGCGTTGTTAATTGATCATGGTGCTGAGCTGCTGGCGGATTGCGAAGCCTGGAGTAAGCAGGCCGGACGAATGACTGCGATATGTCTGGATTCCCTGCCTGGCTACCGGGAGGCCGGCGGATGGCGTATACCGGAAAATTCATCAGCCCGATGGATCATTGATATGGTACGGTATCCGGCGGAGTATAAGCCGCTGGCCCTGCATCTGCTGGGGCGAACAATTCTTGTTGATACGCTGGTCGAGGCGCAAGCCCTTCGCGTGGCGGGGGGGAGAGATTATCGGTTTGTCACCCGACGGGGTGAAGTTGTGCAGAACGACGGGGTGATCCAACTTGGTGATCTTTCACGCAAAGTTGGCAGCATCACCCGGCGTGGAGAATTGAACCGCCTGACGGAAGACATCAAGCAGTTAGATGGAGAGATCACGGTGGTGGCGCAACAGAGCGGGCAGTGTGATCAAAATGGCAAAGCGTTGGCGGCGGATCAACAAGCGCTGCGCGAACAACTGCTGGTGCTGGAAACACGTCACGCCCAGGCCAATGCCGCGTGGCAGCAGAATCAGCAGCTTGCGGATCGAACCAAAGGTGAAATTCCAATTGTGGAAGCCGAGGCCGCGGGCATCGCCAAACAGTCTGCGGAATGCTTCCAGCAACAGATGCAATTTTCCGCAGAAGCGACGGAATTGGAAGCGAAATCGCATGCCGCCGAACAGCTCGTCAAGGAATTAGATCAGCAAGTGCAGCGGAACCGCCAAGAGTTGTCGCGAGTGGCTGAACAAGCTACCGCACTGCGTGTAACAGTGGGACAAACGCAGGAACAGCGGGCTGCGCGCGTGCGTGAATTACTGGCGGCCAGACAGAATCATCAGGAGGCCTTAAGGCAGGTCCAGCGTATGGACGAGGATCTGGCGGCTCTGGAAATACGAATGAAGGAATTGGAGCAAGCCGGTGCGCAGGCGGCGCAAGTGGCTTCGGAATTGGAGCAAAGCTGCGGCACCGCGCGAACCCATGTTACGGAAAATACCGAAAGGCTCTCTAAATTGCGACAATCCGCACTGGCGGCCAACAATACCATTGGTGAATTGACACGTCATGCTGATGAGCTTGGCCGACAGGAACATGAGTTATCCCTGACGGAAAACGAAGTCAGCGTGCGGCTGGAAACACTCGTGGAGCGTGCTGGTGAGGAATTGCGGGTAAATCTGGTCGCGGCGCACGCGGGTTATCAAGCCCCGGCGGATACGGACTGGGATGCCGTCACCGCGGAAATTACGGATCTCAAAGGGCGGATGGCTCGGTTGGGCAATGTGAATCTCGATGCGGTCGATGAATTGACGGAATTGGAAAAGCGACAGGAATTTCTATCCACACAGATTGCCGATATTGTGGACGCCAAGAAGCAGTTGGAGGAACTCATCGCAAAGATTAATGAAGACTCGCGGCAGCGGTTTATTGACACCTTTGAAGCGGTGCGTAAGGAATTCCATGAGATATTCCGCAAGCTCTTTGGCGGTGGAAAAGCGGATATTATTCTTGAGACTCCCGAGGATGTCTTGGAATCCGGCATTGACATTCTGGCCCGACCGCCAGGCAAGGAACTGCAATCCATATCCCTGCTTTCCGGTGGTGAAAAGGCGATGACCGCCATTGCGCTGGTGTTGGCCGTATTTAAGAGTAAGCCTTCACCCTTCTGCGTGCTTGATGAAGTGGATGCCCCACTGGATGAAGCCAATACGGGGCGGTTCGCATCCATTATTCAGGAGTTTCTTGCACACAGCCAATTTATTGTCATTACCCACAACAAGCGGATGATGGCGATCGCCAATATCCTTTATGGAATCACCATGCAGGAACAAGGCGTCAGCAAACGCGTGGCCGTGCGCTTTGATGGGAAAAGCCAGTTAGACCCGGCGGTCAAAGCGGACGCGGTTGCGACCGGAGCCTCGGAAGCGGCATAAGACACGGGACATGGCAAATTTTCTATGAATGAATTCTCCGATGCAGGTATTGATAACGACCAGATGTACCCGAAGCCGGTCATTGGAATTGTTGGCGGAATTGGATCGGGTAAAAGTTCAGTAGCGGCGGAATTTGCGCGCATGGGTTGCCTGGTCATTGACAGCGACCGCTTGGCACATCAGGTATTGGAGGAACCGGGGATTCGTCAAGAGCTGCAAGTCTTGTTTGGCCCAACGATTGTGGGAATGGACGGGAAAATTGACCGGAGCAGGTTGGGATCGCGAGTGTTTCGCAATCCGGAAGATATGCGGAAACTCAATTCAGTGGTCCATCCCCGTGTGGAGCAACAGCGTCGGGGTTTAATGGACATTGTGCGAAACGATGACCGGGTAAATGCGGTGGTATTGGATTCGCCCTTGCTGGTGGAGACTGGATTGGACCGGCAGTGTGATGCTATAATATATGTGGATGTTTCCTTGGAAATCAGACAGAAGCGTGTGTTGCTGAGTCGGGGTTGGGACGCGGCGGAATTGGCCCGCCGGGAAAATATTCAGATGACGCTGGACAAAAAGGAAAAAATAGCGCATTATATAATCGTGAACGTCGGGGAACCGGCGTTGCTGGGTAGTCAAGTCCGCGAAGTTCTTACGATGGTTTTAGCGAGATTTGGGCGGATTAACAAAGGTAAGCGTTAAGCGTTGATTTGGAAGCGTTATTCCCACCGGTATTTGTGAACCTTCGGAAGTGGTGGGATGCCATAAAACATCCTATAATCTTTAGTTTTTAATGTCGATGGTCGATAAGATAAGAAGTGATTTTGGTGGTGGGATTCATTCGCGTTTCCATTAGAGTGTGAACATCCCTGTGTAAATAGTGAATAACGCAGTGCGCCGAGTTGGAAGTTGAAGGCTCGGCCTTGTGAAATAAATTGATGCGGCAAGTCGGGTAGTGGTAATAGTTGTTTGCGCCGTTACCGGTGGACTTTGCAGCGCCCGCAAAATAATCTAAAAAGGTTTAATAAGGAGTAATTTTATGGCACGAACACGAAAAAGTAAGAAATCATCGACGACGGAGGAAACGGTAGTCGTGGCAGAAGAACCGCAATCCATCGCGACTGCGGAATCGGAAACGCCGTTGCTGGAGAACGTACCGGAAACAGTGGTGGAGGAAGAAATTCCGAATCAATCTATACCGGAAGTGGAACCGGAAACTAATACTGGTGGGACGGAAGCAGTAGATCCGATCCCGCAGTCCAGTCCGGAAGTGACTGTCGATGCGCAGACGCCCAATCCGGAAGTGGATACTAATGGTAATCAGCGCCCACTGGTGGTGGATGGTGCTACGCTGATCGGCGGCTCAACCATGGTTGGGGTCGGTAACGTCATTGACGATGACGATGATTCCGCCTATGACGACGCGACCCATCAGAAATATGAAGAAATTAAACGCAGTGAATTGCATCTTATTGATCTGCAGAAAATGACGGTCAATGAGTTGCACGAAATCTGCAAGAAGGAGGGAATCGAAGAATATATTGGCCTGAAAAAGCAGGAATTGGTTTTCAAAATTCTCAAGAAACGTATTACCGACAACGGAATGATGGTGGGGGAGGGCGTCCTAGAAATTCTCTCGGATGGGTTTGGTTTTCTGCGTTCGCCGGAATATAACTATATACCCTGTCCCGATGATATTTATGTCTCCCCTTCACAAATTCGCCGCTTCGGTCTGCGTACCGGCAATATCATCACCGGGCAAATCCGCCCGCCGAAGGAATCCGAACGCTATTTTGCCCTGCTGCGTGTGGAAGCGATTAATTTTGAAGATCCCAACATGCTTCCCGAAAAGGTGAACTTTGAAGACTTGACGCCGCTCCACCCTAACAAGCGCATCTTTCTGGAGACGACACCGGAAGAAATCAACATGCGGATTGTGGATTTGGTAACACCGATCGGCAAGGGACAGCGCATGCTCATTGTGGCGCCGCCGCGCACGGGGAAAACCGTATTGCTGCAGAAGATCGCCAATGCCATTTCGAGCAATCATCCGGACATGTATCTGATTATTTTGCTCATTGACGAACGCCCGGAGGAAGTCACGGAAATGCAGCGCGCCACCAAGGCGGAAGTGGTCAGTTCAACGTTTGATGAGCCAGCCAGCCGCCATGTCAGCGTGGCGGAAATGGTAATTGAAAAAGCAAAACGCTTGGTGGAGTATGGGCGCGATGTCGTGATTCTGCTGGATTCTATCACCCGTCTGGCCCGTGCTTACAACACTGAAGTCCCGCATTCCGGTAAAATTCTCACTGGTGGTGTGGATGCCAACGCCTTGCAGAAGCCCAAACGTTTCTTCGGCGCCGCCCGGAATATCGAAGAAGGTGGATCACTGACCATTATTGGTACGGCATTGGTAGAAACCGGATCCAAGATGGATGAAGTAATCTTTGAAGAATTCAAAGGCACCGGTAACAGCGAATTGCATTTGGACCGCCGATTGGTGGAGCGCCGAACTTATCCGGCTATTAACATCGCCGCCAGCGGAACCCGTAAAGAGGAATTATTGCTCGACAAGCGGGAGTTGGAACTGGTTTATCGCCTGCGGAAAGTTCTGGCTGACATGAACGCCATTGAAGCCGTGGAACTGTTGAAAAACAGGCTCGAAAAGAAGAAAACCAATGGCGAATTCCTGCTGACCATGAATTTGGACTAATTCCAGTTGGCGCGGTCCTGCCCGGAAATATTACCAGGTCTTGTCATGCCTCCGTCAATGTCTTGTTGACTTATTGCTATTGGTGGTAAGCACGCGGCATAAGGCCTTAACATTACCCACATCTTTTATCCATCAGCAGCGAGGCGGAATCCTTCGACCAGCAATAGTAGGCGCTGCCAACCGCGCCAGATCGTCAGCCAGCCTGGCGGCCCATCGCTGCGGCGTCCAATGTACCCTCCGAGTTTGGCGATGGCTACCAGAATGCTTTGCTAAGTCCACCCGTCCTTGGGCTTCCCAACTTTTTTCTCCAGTACCACGCGGGTCTCATGGTCCACCTCCGCCGCGTCCAACGGCGGCGCATCATGGCTGCGAGCCAGGAGTTTCAGGCCCACCAGAAAGCACGCCACGATGGAGAGTATTCCCGCCAGCGCCATGAGTTTGCGGACCTCCGTGAGTTGGCTTTTCTCCAACCCCACCCCGCTCTTGAGGGCTTTATGAAACTCTTCAATCAACCACCGGCGGCGATAGATCGCCACCACTTTCCATACTTCCAGCGACGTGGCAATCGGCAAGTCCGTCAGCAGAATCCAA
>JBMFGW010000071.1:0-20786 GCA_049977145.1 Phycisphaerae bacterium | reverse complement strand
TCATTTTCATTCATATAGTCCACTCCTGCAATCCAGTCGGCAGGGTAGAAAATAGTTTTACGACGGTTTTGTAGCTTGAGGGACTTGATTCCTTGTTCCTCAGCCATAGCTTCAACAGCCTTAATTACAAGATTGGTAATAGGAATTTCAACAACTCTTGGACGGGTAATAAGACGACCAGAATTGAGATCCATTAACTCATGACCTTCTCGGATACTATCCACAGAACGAAAATAGATAGATTCAATGGAACGCGGTGCATTAGTGTTCTTGGGATTATTTTCTTGCACAGCTTGTACATATGCTCCAAATGGGACTTGGCAGTGCTTGTTGTCGTGGCGGCGGAAATGACTGGCACCAAGTATGCGATAGCGGCACCGAAAAGAAGGAACCCACTGGCACAGCAAAGGTCGGTCAATATTTCAAATACCGCGCCATGAGGGGTAAAATCTCCGATTCCGAGTGTAAAGAGATTGTAGCCGGTAAAATAAATGCGTTGCCATACATTCGCCGGAGCACCTGTGGCCGCCGCCGTAACCGCAGCAGGCGCGGAACAAAAAATTAACGTCCAGCCAAGCCAAAGCAGGATCGTCCAGCTAACCAGTGGCAGCAAAATTGAAAACACCCCACCCCAAGCCAGAATACGCCGCATTTTGAAGCGCAACACCATTAATCGCAGGCCGCGCGCCAACAGCAGCCCCATCCACAGTGACAGCGGCCCCACACCTTCGACAAATGCGGTCAAAAGTAAATCGACGGCCGTCAGAACCAGTATTGCCGCACCCACCATGGCAAGCACAATTAACATAAAGATAGTCTACCTCAATTGGGAGCAATGGAACCTGTTATGCGACGGAATTCGGGCCCGGACCTGAAACGCTATATTTTAACTCGACCGGACAGCGCATCAGCCAAAATGGCCTTATTGGCCTGCTCGATCTGGGCACCCGCAGGCAAGCCACGGGCCAACCGCGTGATACTGACCCCGGATGCTTCCAGGCGACTTTGTATATAAAGTGCGGTGCCATCACCATCCATGGTGGGATTCGTGGCGATAATGACTTCCCGCACCAGCGGGTTCCCCGCCGCATCACATTCGTTAACACGTTTCACTAATGCTTCAATGGTGAGGTTTTCCGGGGTAATTCCATCCAGCGCCGCCAAGTGCCCCAATAGCACATGGTAAACGCCTCGGTATACTCCCGTGGCTTCGATTTGAAACAAATCCTTCGACTGCTCAACAACACAAATGACGCCTGCATCGCGGTCCGGATTGCGGCAAATTTCACACCGATCCGTCTCCGTGAGATGGTAGCACACGCTGCAATGCCGAACCTGTTCCTTCACCGCCCGAATAGCGTCGGCTAACGCCATGGCCTCCTCGGAAGAACCTTTGAGAATATGAAAAACCATCCGCTCCGCGGAGCGGCTGCCCACACCGGGGAGTTTCCCAAACAGGTCCATCAATCGGCGAACGCTGGCACTGTAGGCCATGGCATGGTCGGTCATGACGGCATTCCTATCATCTTTTGCAATCCGGAAAGGTCCGCATCCCCGGTCACAGATTGCATTTCCCGCTGCACCAGCATACGCACATTGGCTAATGCCTGATTCACTGCCGCGCGGGTTAAATCGGCCAGTACGGCGGCATCCTGTCGGGAGGCATCAGGTGAAAACCGGATATCGACAATCTCCATGAGGCCATTGGCGGTCACGGTAATAAGTCCATCGGCGGCGGAACCATCGGCCCGTATCGTGCAGAGCTTTTGCTGCACTTCCACCATTTTCGCCTGCATTTCCCGGGCTTGGGCCATCAGCGGTCCAAGCTGGCTTAGCGATTTTAATGAATCAAACATGTAAACTTATCCTTTTCATACTTTAATTCACAAGTTACTCCGATTCAGCCGGGGCCCGGGCCGCCGCCATTTCAATGGCTTCCACATGAACCAGTTTGGCACCCATCTTCTCCATCAATTGCTGCACGGCCGGCATTTCCTGCGCTCGCCTTATTAACTCCGGCGAAGTGCGCGGCGTCGCCATTGCCGCCGGACGCGCTGGCTCCGTATTGACAGACGAAGTTGCGGCGGATGCGGGGGCGGCGGCGGCGGCGATAATTTCAAGCCGCATGGCTTTTCCAAATACCGCTGCGACGGCACGTTCCAATATCCGCGTATAGCGTTCGTTGCGGACCATGTTGTGCGTATGGCCGGGAATCTCAAGGCGCACCAATCCGGCGGTCGCATCCGCCGTGAGTATACGGGCTTGACCGTTGAGCAGATTCACCAGGGAAGCGCCCTGATTTTCCGTCAGATACGTTTCCACCGCTTGCCAGGTTGCATCGGAATTGTCCTTGGCTTCGCCGCCGACAGTTGCTGCGGGCAATGATATCGGCGCGGCGGCGCGCGGTGGCACAGTAGCGGCCTCTGGTCTTGCATTTTCCGGTGTCACCGCATTAGCGGAAGGCGTGCCGAAAATGGCGGGGGCGGGATTGGCCGTTGCAGTCAGTGCATCATTTTTTTTTTGCGCGTCATGGGCCGGGGCCGACAATTGGCCGGATTCCAGCACCTGCCGGATGGAACTGAACTGGCCCGCCATGGCCAATCGGACCATCAGGGCATCAAATAACGGCCGCGGCATGGTCGAGCCGCGCAAAGACCGCAGGGTCTGGTCACATAGTGCGATGTGATGCACCAGAACGGCGGCGTCAAAGGCGGGTGCAAGTTTGACCAGAGCACCGCGCCATTCGCCGGGAATATCTAAAATATCCGTATCCGTTCCGCATACGCGCAGCACCATTAAATTGCGCAAGAGGTCGGTCAATTCGCTTAGAACCTGCTCAGTTGACATGCCCTCCAGAAGCATCTGATCAGAAAGTTTTAACACCGCCGCCGCATCTCCCGCAGCCATGGCGGCGGTTAACTCAGTCATGTTGGCAAGAGATGGCTTGCCCAGTAATTCATCCAGCAGTTTTTCGGTAATGCGGCCCGCTCCCAGCGACAATACGCGATCCAAGAGTGAAAGCGCGTCGCGCATTGAACCGGCGGCCAGGATGGCGATGCGGTGTAAGGCCGCATTCTGCGCCTCCGCATTTTCCTGTTTACAAATATCGACCAGATGTTCGGTGATTCGGGCGGCGGGAATATTTTTGAAATCATAACGCTGGCACCGACTTAAAATGGTGGCCGGAACCTTATGCACATCAGTAGTCGCAAAAATGAATTTGACATGCGGAGGCGGCTCCTCCAGTGTTTTTAACAGCGCGTTAAACGCCGGCATGGTGAGCATGTGAACTTCATCAATGATATAAATTTTAAAGGTGCTGTGGCTGGGCGTAATGCCGGCGCTTTGTCGTAAATCACGAATTTGTTCCACACCATTGTTGCTGGCCCCGTCAATTTCAATAACATCGATATCCTCACCCGCGGCAATGGCTTTGCAGGTGGGACATTCGCCGCAGGGCTGGCCGCCCACGGAATTAGGGCAGTTGATGGCCTTCGCCAAAATACGTGCCGAGGATGTTTTCCCCACACCCCGTGTGCCGGTAAATAAAAACGCATGCGCCAGGCGGCCGGTGGCAACGGCATTTTTCAGGGTTTTTGCGATCGCCTCCTGACCAATGAGTTGGTCGAAGTTCTGCGAGCGATAGCGCCGCGCCAAAACTGTATAACCTGCCGCCATGTGAACACTATAACAACCGCGTCATTTTCCGGCCAGTGCGGGCGATCAGGTTGCGTGGTTACCGGCTATGTGGCCTGCGCCGGCCTTGCAATTAAAGCTGTGAAGGCACAAGATGATGCGTGCGGCGATGGTGTTGGCCGGCGTGGGACGGAAGATGGCCTTTTTTTTCCTACATAATCTTACCCTTTTAATCCCGATTGTGGTATTGCTGGCTATTGCCGCTGTTTTCGCCGGGGTGGAAACGATATTTTTTTCCCTGACGCGCCATGAACTCTATCAATTCAAAATCAGTGGTAAACGCGGGCCGATGCTGGTCGCCGCGCTCCGGGAGCGCAGTCGCTCTCTGTTGGTACTGATTCTCCTGGTCAACATGACCGCCACCATCCTTATGTTTGTCCTCATCGCCATGCTGCTCCAGCGCGTCGACCGCCAGGCGGGACAACTCACGGTGATTGCTTTGAGTCTGTCTTTCGTTTTAAGCGAGGCTTATTTTGGTGAATTGGTGCCTAAGATTTTTGGCCGCCGCTTTAACCGGCTCCTGGCGCCGCTGGCGGCGGCACCCATGAATGTGCTGCTGCGCGTGACGGCTCCGCTGCTGAATATCATTGAGCGCGGTTTGATCAATCCTGCGCACCGCCTGCTGGGGCACAAAGCCAGCGTGAATCTTTCGTTATCCGAGCTGCGTGAATTGCTGTTGATGAGTCGGGATCAGGGCGTCATTGATATTGCGGAGAATCAGGTGCTCCAGCAGGTGCTGTGGCTGCGGGAAATTCGGGTGCGGCATGTCATGGTGCCGCGCGTGGATATGGTCGCCTTTAACATTCAAAGGCCGATTTCGGAGCTCACCGATCTTATTCAACACGGTCCTCTTTCCAAAATTCCCGTTTATGATCGGCATATCGACAATCTATTGGGCGTGCTCTACGCCAAGACGTTTTTGCTCGATGAACCCGCCAACTCTGCCGCGCTGACAGCGTTGTTGCGACCGGTGCATTTCGTACCTGAATTACAGACGCTCGACCGTCTGCTGGCCGACTTTCGCGCCAAGCACATTCAACTGGCCATGGTAGTCGATGAATACGGCGGCATCGCCGGAATCATTACGCTGGAGGATGTGGTAGAGCAACTCATCGGGGAAATTTATGAACCCGATGAACCCGTCAAAACTCCGGTAAAGGAAATCGCCCCGGATGAATTCCTGGTCTCCGGCGATTTGTCCCTCATTGAATGCGGAGAACTCTTCGGTGATCCGGTCCAAGCCGCACATGTTTCCACGGTAGGAGGATTGATTTACGCGCAACTCAATCGCGCCCCCCGGCCCGGAGATACTGTATCGTTTGCGCATCTGCAATTAACAGTTGAATCCATGCGCGGGCGGCGGGTGGATCGGGTGAAAATCGTGCTGCGGGATGATGTTGCGGTCAGCACGTCTGGAAAAGTCGCCGCTCCCTTATCGCCGGGGGGGGGGCCGGCATGATGCTTTGGATCCATTTTGCGGCCTTGACCACGCCACCGGTTGCCGCCACGTCGTACACGTTGTGGCCATGGATCGTTCTGGCTCTTCTGGGGCTTATCGGGTCCATGATTTTCAGCGGCATGGAAACCGGTCTGTACACCGTGTCACGTTTACGCCTGCAACTACGATCTTGGCGCAAGGAACCGGCGGCCTTGCTCATTGAGCGCTGGCTGCGGCAACCCACCGCCGTACTGGCCGGCTTATTGATCTGGCAGAACCTCTGCAATTTTGCGGTATCCGCGGCGGCGACTGTTTTGATGCACCATGCCCGGTTTTCCGATCAGCTTCAGGCGGTGTTGACCGCATTGATTCTCGCGCCGTTCATGCTGATGTTCGCGGAAATTATTCCCAAGGATATGTTTTTGATCCATACCGATCGCTGGACCTACCGCCTGGTTGGATTTTTGCAATCCGCCCTGCGGATTATCACCATTATCCCACTGTTACCACTGTTGTTGCTGCTGAATCTCTTGACGCTGCGGCTGTTTCACGGCGGCACGGCAACCGCGGCGACCGAGCCGGCGGTGATAATCTTTGCGGAGGAATCCTCCGCCACCGGTCTGATCAGCGATACCCAGCGTGATTTGATCCGCCGCGCCTTGCGTATGGCCCATGTGGTGGTGGGGGATGTGATGGTGCCGTGGAATCGCGTGCTTGGAATTCCGCAAACCATCAGCCGGGTGGGTTTTTGCGCTCTGGTGCGGCGGTACAATGTTTCGCGCCTGCCGGTGCTGGGCCGCAGTACGGAGGATGTTCTTGGCGTAGTGAATGTCGTGGATGTGTTGGGCCGAAAAGATGGCTTTAATCTCCAGGCCGAGCTGCAACAACCCATCACGTTTTTCCCTGAACAATCCGTCCGCTCCGCTATCACCCTCATGCAGGCGGCCCGCCAAACTATTGCCATCGTGGTCAATCGCCGGGGCCGCCCCATCGGACTCGTGACCATGAAGGACCTGGTGGAAGAACTCATCGGTGAGTTGCAGAGCTGGTGACACGACGGTGCGCATACTTGCGCCGCCCGCGGTTAATCAATGCCAGAAGATCATAATGATCGCGCGGTACCAGTCGTAGCGCCAGGAGCATGACTCCCACGGTAAAACCCGTGGTGTAACCGGTGAGATGGGCAAAATGCGCCACATCATTGTTGCGTCCCGGGAAAATCTCGCCGGCGAGATCAAAGGTGACAATTTCAAAAAGAACAAATAGCAGGCTGGGCACATTGAATATGAAAAAGAAAAACCACACCCGAATATTCGTTAGCGGCGCCAGTACCAAAAACATTCCTGCCACCGCCGCAATGGCCCCCGACGCGCCCAAGGTCGGAGCTCCGGAAGTTAATACCTGCCCGACCCCGGCAAAAATTCCACCCGCCAGAAAAAACAACAGATAGGCAAGGTGTCCCAGCCGTTCGTTGACGGCATCTCCAAAGACCCATAAAAACAGCATGTTTCCGACAATATGCAGGATATTGGCATGGAGAAAAAGATAGGTGACGAACTGGTACAAATGCAGATGCTGCCGCCAGAGCAGAAATTTTCCCCATCCGGGGTTCACTCCCAGATAGTGGGCGCTGGGATTCTGCGGATGGGAAATAAAATAGATGGCAAAACATGAGGCAATAATGGCCCAGTTCATCCAGGATGTACGTCGCCTTGCCGCGTCCGTTCCAATGGGAATCATTCAAGCCTCTGGATCAACCACAACCATTGCCATCCGAGCGCGCCATTATTCAGATATTGGTCCATTGGTCAAATTCTTTTCCGGCAGTTGCATCCCAGGGCATTGGCGGATACAAACAAGATAATCGTGGTCGCCGGAGGTCTACGACCAGTCGGCTGCTATCGCGCCCGAGGGTAGCTCAGCGGTTAGAGCGGAGGACTCATAATCCTTTGGTCGTGGGTTCGATCCCCACCCCTCGGAATACCTTGATGGACTCTTGGCTTCTGTCTTTGTCGGCGGTGGCGTATTCGATTGCAGCGTAAATCGGAAACGTATTGGTGGCGCCGTTCCTTAGCAGGGCATGTTTTACGCCCGGTTGACAGGTGATATATTACGATTAACGTATGTAATGGTTAGTTGCACCAATAGGGCGGGTATGACAGCGGGGAGTATTTAGTTTGATGCGCATGAAAGGCGGTGGTTATGAAGCGGGCGATCATCTGGATTTTGGTGGTGCTTCTGGTGCTCTCCGCCGCCGCGTATGGATTGTATCGCTGGAAACAAAGTCAAAAGCACGGCCCGATTACAAATGTCCGACTTTATGGCAATATGGATGAGCGCGATGTGCAACTGGCTTTTAAGGAGTCCGGACGCGTTACGCGGGAACTTGTCCATGAGGGGGCAACGGTTAAAAAAGGGCAGCTCGTCGCCACATTGGATACCGACTGGCTGGTACATCAAGTAGCGGAGGCCGAGGCCGTTCTGGCGGCGCAAAAGCAGGTGTGGCTGCGGCTGAAGAATGGCAGCCGACCGCAGGAAATTAAACAGGATCGGGCGTTGTATGCCGCCGCCAAGGCGCAGGCCGCCAATGATTTGGTCAATGTGAATCGGTACAAAACATTACTCTCCACCGGTGATACTACACACATTCAATATGACAATGCCAAAGCGCTATGGACGGTGGAGCATCAAAAAGCGTTGGCCGCGCGTGAAACCTTGCGTCTGGCGGTACTGGGGCCACGCATCGAAGACATTGACGAAGCGAAGGCTAAGCTACAGGCCGATCAGGCGCAGTTGGCATTGCTGAAACAATATCTCGCGGATACCAATCTCATCAGTCCAACCGACGGTGTCATCCGCACGCGGATTCTTGAGCCGGGTGATATGGCCAGTCCGCAGACCCCGGTATACACGATTGCGATCATGAACCCCAAATGGGTTCGCGCGTATATACCGGAAAAAGATATGGGGCTTATTCACAGCGGTTCCAAGGCGTGGGTAACGGTGGACAGCTTTCCCAAAAAGAAATTCGCGGGCTGGGTTGGATACATTTCGCCGATTGCCGAATTTACTCCGAAAACAGTTGAAACCACACAGCTACGCACGAGCCTGGTGTATGAAGTTCGCGTGTATGTGAAAGACCCACATAACCAACTGCGACTGGGAATGCCGGCGACGGTTAATATTCCGGTCAAGCCAACTGCTGAACAAACCAGTGAAACGAGGCCATAAATGGATTCCGCCGCACCAGGTTCGGAACTTATTATCCACTGCCGGGATCTGCACAAATCATTTCCCAATGGACGTGGCGGCATCACTGCGGCTTTGGCGGGCGTATCACTTGAAGTACGTCGCGGATTAATGGTGGCGCTGGTGGGGCCTGATGGAGCGGGGAAAACCACACTCATTCGCCTGATCATGGGATTGATGCCAGCAGATACAGGTGACATCGCGGTTTTGGGGAATAATATTATTGAGAATCCGCACGCGGCGGAATCCGATGTCAGTTATATGCCGCAGAAGTTCGGCCTGTATGAAGATTTAACCGTACAGGAAAATCTTGATTTATATGCCGATCTGCACGGGGTATCCGCAGCGGATCGCAAAACACGATATCCGGAATTATTTGCCATGACCAATCTCGGTCGTTTCACCAAACGGCTGGCGGGACGCCTTTCCGGCGGCATGAAACAGAAATTGGGATTGGCATGCGCGCTGGTGCAGTCGCCGCAACTCTTGATACTCGATGAACCCACTGTGGGCGTTGATCCCGTATCGCGCCAGGAGTTGTGGGCAATTCTTCTGAATCTGGTCAAAACCAGATCGCTGACACTGCTGATTAGTACGCCTTATCTGGAAGAGGCGGAGTATTGCAACCATGCCGTGGTCATGTATCAGGGAAGAATATTGACCGAAGGTTCTCCGCAGGATGTGGCGAATCATGCCAAAGGCCGCACGTTTCGTATCACCACACCACCGGAAATGAAACCCCGTCAATTGGTAGCCACGCTGCTGGAGTCTTCCCTGGTTGCCGATGCGGTACCGGAAGGTGGCGACGTGCGGCTGGTGCTGAAAGCGGATGCGTCCAGTGTTGCTGAAATACCTGCGGCAGGGAATGCCGTGGAAATCAAACCTCAGTTGTCAGATGGCTTTATGGTCTTGTTGCGACAGGCGGTGGCTAAGACGCAAACTGCGGACGTCGCATCCGCAGTTAATGGCATTTCCGCACAATCGAGGAGCGAATCGGGCGGTACCCCGACAGTGCAGGCCGCCACAATCAGGGGCCAAAGTGCAGCGCACGCACCGATCACCGCCACGACGAACGGCGAGAAGCCGGTTGTGCAGGTGCATGACCTGGTGAGGCGATTCGGAGATTTTGTCGCCGTTAATCACGTTAATTTTGATATCCGAAAGGGAGAAATTTTCGGTTTGTTAGGCCCCAACGGAGCCGGCAAAAGCACGACGTTCCGCATGTTGTGCGGACTTTTGCCTCTGACGTCTGGAACTTTGCGTGTAGCTGGCTACGATCTGCGCCATGCTCGGGCCTCAGCCCGGCAGGCAGTGGGGTATGTGGCTCAGAAGTTTTCGTTATACGGCCAATTAAGCGTACAGGAAAATCTGGCTTTTTTTGCCAGTGCCTATGGTTTACGTGGCATCCGCCGGAAGCAACGTGTGCAGTGGGCCATTGCAGAATTTGATCTGGCGAATCTGCTTTCGAATATCACCGGCGGCATTCCGGACGGGTTCAAGCGGCGGCTGGCCATGGCCTGTGCGCTTTTGCATGAGCCGGCGATTTTATTTCTTGACGAACCGACATCCGGCGTTGATCCGCTGGCGCGACGGGAATTCTGGCAACGCATTACCGCAATGGCGGATCAGGGTGTGACGGTGGTGGTCACAACGCACTTTATGGAAGAGGCGGAATATTGTGATCGCATGGTCATCATGATGAATGGCCGGGTGTTGGCAGGCGGAACGCCGACGGAAATCCGTAAACTCGGCGCTGCGCCGGACAAACCTGAACCGACCATAGAGGATGCGTTCATTCATGTGGTAATGGAGGAACAAAAAGCGGGGCTGAAAGCGAGTGCCGCCGCATGAGTCGGAAAGCTACATTTGGCAAGCTGCGGCGAATCGTTGCCATGAGCCGGAAGGAAGCGCGGCAGATGATGCGCGATCCGAGCAGCATTGCGCTGGGCATCGTTCTTCCACTATTGCTGATTCTTCTGTTCGGATATGGCTTGTCATTAGACGCCCATCACGTTCCGGTGGCCGTGGTGATGGAGGATCATTCTCCATCGGCACAATCCGTTTTCGGAGCCTTTGCCGGTTCACGATATTTTCAGCCGCAGGCGGTAAACTCCATGGTTCAGGCCAACCGACTTTTAACGGCAGGAACCGTTGATGGAATTGTCCGGCTGCGGCATAACTTTTCCCGGAACTTGCGGGCGGGTCACGCCAATATCCAATTCACCACCAACAGTATTGATGCCAACCGTGCGCGACTGATTGAAAATTATGCCAGCGGCGTGGTTTCCGGTTGGCTGGCGCAACGGGAGTTGACGCATGGGCAGCACTATTACCAGCCGGTAACCATGCAACAACAGATATGGTTTAACCGCAGCATGGACAGCCGATATTTTCTGGTACCTGGATTGCTGGTGCTGATCATGACGCTGATTGGTGCCCTGATGACCGCACTGGTCGTGGCCCGGGAATGGGAGCGTGGCACGTTTGAGTCTTTGTTTGCCACCCCCGTACAGCCCGGAGAAATCGTCATCAGCAAGATCATTCCCTATTTTTGCCTGGGCATGGTCGGACTGGCCGTCGCCGTAACGGCAGCGCGGATGTTATTTCAGGTACCGATACGCGGATCATTGCCGGTTCTGATTCTGGTTTCGGCATTATATCTGCTGGTGGCACTGGGCATGGGGTTGCTGATTTCCACGCGGACAAAAAATCAGTTTATTGCCAGTCAGGCGGCGCTGCTGCTGACGTTTTTACCCGCGATGATGCTCTCTGGTTTTATTTTTGATATCCGCAGCATGCCACCGGCCATTCAGGCCATCACCTACGTGCTGCCGGCGCGCTATTTTGTGGCGCTACTGCAAACCCTTTTTTTAGCAGGCGATATATGGAGTGTGATACTCCCCAATACCGCGGTGCTGGTGTTGATGGCCATCATTTTTCTGGGTTTAACCCGGCGGTTAACGGTTAAACGATTGGTATGATATGAACATATTACTTCGCATCTTGGCTCTGATCCGCAAAGAATTAATCGCGATATTCAAAGACCCGCGCAGCAGATTCGTGGTACTGGGGCCGCCGATATTGCAGATGATTATTTTCGGCTATGCCGGCACTTTTGATCTCAATCATGTGCCCTATGTTCTGGTAGATCAGAGTCACTCCAGTGAATCGGCGCGGTTTATAAGCCGGATGAACGGTTCGGGCATTTTCACCTGCGTGGGGACGGCTGGAAACATTCAACTGGCACGCCCCATACTGGATTCGCGGCGGACATTACTTATTATTCAGATTCCGCAACATTTTCAGCGCGATCTATCGACCGGACGCCAGGCACAACTGCAAGTGATCGCGGATGGTCGAAATTCCAATACCGCCGCACTGGCCATCGGGTATCTCAATGAGATATTAAATCAATTCAATGCCACTTTTTCAGCCACGTATTCAGGCGGCAGGCCCCCGCCGGCAGAGTTGCACATTCGTTCCTGGTTTAACCCGGATCTGCTTTCCCGCTGGCAAATCGTCCCCGCGATGATCGGTTTAATTACCATGCTGGCAGTCATGATTCTGACCGCCATGTCAGTCGCCAGAGAACGCGAGCAAGGCACGTTTGATCAACTGCTGGTCACGCCTTTTACGCCGTTGGAAATTATGGCCGGTAAAGTCATACCTCCGATTCTCGTGGGATTAGGGCAGTCCGCGGTCATTTTTCTCATTGTGCGCTATTGGTTCCAGGTGCCTTATTACGGCACTCCAGAAGCCATTATCCTTACCTTTGTGATTTTTATCATCGCGGCCGCCGGCATGGGGCTGCTGGTATCTTCCATCTCCTCCACCATGCAGCAGGCACTTTTAGGGACGTTCGTACTGGTGATGCCCTGTGCGCTATTGTCTGGCCTGGCCACGCCGGTATCCAACATGCCCAAGGCGGTACAGGATATTACCCTGATAAATCCGCTGCGTTATGATGTGCAGGCGGCGCGGGAGGCATTCCTGCAGGGAGCCGATGTCCACCAGCTTTTGCCGGAACTTATACCCATGGCCATGATCGCCGTCGTCTCCCTGCTGACGGCTTCCTGGCTGTTCCGGCGCATACAGTAAATGGGGCTTGCCGCGGGGTTGGTAGTTGTGCGATATATAGCGAAATTCCTTTATAACTCAAATTGAAATACATTTGCGATTCATCCGTTTCCGGATGAACAAGGTTCATACAACTTTGCTCGGTTGGGGAATTTCCTCCAGTTGGCAGACCGATTCGTTCCGCTGGCTGGATTCGAATCGGGCCAGTGCGGCACGATATATCTTACGTGTTTCACCGGTGCGCAGCAGTAATCCGGTGGCCGCCAGCCACAACCGTCGTGGCAGGGGACATCCCGATAGTGTGTAATCCCGGTAGCCCAATAGTTTCAGATAGGGACTCATGGTATGGTTGAGTGCCCATTGGTCCGTCGGCGTAAATACGGTCCGCCATTGTCCGGTATGATCAGGCTCAATGGGACCGGTTGCCAGTAATTTCCAAGGCTCCTCCCACTTGGGCACAACACGCGTTGGGACAGAGGCGCTGACTTGTTGGGCCTCAAATGGCACTCCGCAGAATTGGTCCAAACGACGGACCTGCTCTTCAGGGCGGGATACAATGTCTTCGTACTTCACAAATATACAGCGATTTTCAAAGCGCTGCTTTATCTGGCACGCTATCGCCATGTATCGTCGCCAAGTGGCGGCATGGAGACGGACAATGTCATGGTTGCGCCACGGCACCTTCAGGATCGAAGCCACCGCATCCCGCCCATCGCGGATCACAAATATCATTTTTGCTTCAGGATACCACGCCAGCAACTTATCCGCTTGCATCATGTGACGCGGCGTTTTCTCGCCAATCATCGGCTTGCTCCGTTGCTGCTGATAGGCTGTCAGGATAGCCCGAAAAATATGCTTAGGTTTGAATTCGGCACCGTTTAGCAGTGGACAAACCGCATTTGATTGCAACCCCAGATCGCGCATGCCATACGCGTTGAGCAGATGGTCCATCAACTGTGGGCGTGGTGAATCGGATGGCATGTCCCGCATACCCTTCATCGCTTCAAAAAAGTATGTTTCCGGAGGAATGGCAATAGCGCTATGGCGGTCCAGGATGGCAGCCACCATCGTGGTGCCGGAGCGGGGAAACCCGCTGATAAAGATCGGATTGAATTGCGCCATTGTCAACAATACGGCGGTACCAAGGCCGTATGGCAATGCGGACACACTTCGCACCAGCAGTAGAAGGACACCGCAAAAACAACGGAAATCATAAAACATCATGGTGCGATAATCCCTTTTCTTTGAACATTTTTTCGCGGCGGATGCTTACGACCAACCCTATTCCACTGTATCACCACATCACCACTGCACCAATATGACTGTAATCAATAGGCGGTTCCCAAAGGCAAAACTTTCTTTGGTCAGCCATATATCAACCGATCTATCCAACTAGCGGGAGCTAATGAGCAACAATGTCGGCAATAATTCAATAAGCACCCCAGCCCGCCACAGTGGATGCTTCATTTTGCGTTCTCAACTTAATAAAAAAACAACAAAACTTCGGAGATAAAGAGAAGAAATAAGAAGCAACCCACTAGTGCTACATCTTCACACCAGACCAGAAATCTGTATAGTAACCGATAAACATGCATAGCCATAATCCTGAAACATCTGCGCCACCCTGATACTTTCGGTGGTCTTGTACGCCCGTAAAACACTTCAGGCCTAAAAATTCCCGTTTACTATCCCGAGGAAAATCCTTCCCCTCCGGGCAAACGTAATTACCACCGGGTTGCGTTCCGCGTCGGCTCTTACTTGCTATTGTGCATAGCCATGAAGAATCCCATCATGGCGGCGTGCATTTCCGGGTTGCCGCCACTAATCAGGTGATTAGCCATCATCTGCGGCAGGTGCGCAGCGAAGTTACCGTGACCACCGGGACCTCCGCGATGCCCGCCCGGTCCGCCAGTTGCCCCATGTTGCTGCCATCTGGCACGCATAGCAGCGAAGCGAGCCTTGGCGGCCGCGATGATGGCGGCCTGTTGCGCGGCATTGGCATGGGCGAACGCCAGAAAGAATGCCTGCATTTGAACGCGGCGTTTCATGAACATGGCGTGCCGCTGTGCGGCCGTCATCTTGCGCCAATCACCGCGCTGGAAACCGGCGGGTGGGCCAAACATCGGAAATTGTGGTAATTTCCCCTTCCAACCGGCAATCACCTTGGCTACCTGGGGTGACAAATCCGGGTGCCGCGTGGAGCCACGGCTCCGCATGAACATCCAGCCATAGACCAGAAGACAAGCCAGCACCAGTGCCACCAGCGTGACAATCTGTTTGCGTTCCTGGACAAATTTCCTGGTTATGGCCCATTTTTGGCTAAGTTTCTGCTTAAAGCTTAAGCTGGTCATAAAAATCTCCATTTATTCGAATCTATATGGTTTACTCATGTCGCATGGCCCAAAGCGATTGCCCGGCCTGCGACGAAATATCCAGCGCGCTGCCAACGTGCCAATCGGCAAAGAGAATATTGACGGAATCCGGATTGTGCGGCGGACCATGAAATGTGGTCATATCCGCTAAGACCCAAATGCCCGATGATTGCAGAAGTTGGTACACATTGATGCGGTGGGTCGGTGGGCCAACCATATAGTTGGTAATCCGGTCGCCGGCCAAAGGCATGTCATATTGGTAACTGGTACCCTCGGCGAGAAAGTAAGATTGATAACTTTTACCGGTCAGTGGATCAGTGAATCCGTTGACATCTGCCGGGCAGTCCCAAGCCGCTGCGGGACCGCGATCATTCGCGGTGGGAATATAATTAGGACCCAATGAGCTGGTGTTGAGGGGCGGCATAACCAGTGCCGGCGGCGGTACACCCCCAATGACACTTTGGATTGGCGACGGGCCATAACCCTGCGGATTAGACGTTGCAGAGTCAACCGTTACGCCATCGGAGCATGCCACGAAGTTAGGTGTATCCGGAAGCATCGGGCAAGCCGGAAAAATTTCATTGCTTTGGCTTTGCATGTAGGCGGCAAATAACTCGCCGATGCTGTGCAATTGAGCCGCGCAGGCGGTACGTTTGGCATCTTGCTGGGCTAACTGCAACGCCGGCATCAATAAACCGATTAATAACGCGATAATGCTGATAACCACCAGCAGCTCTATGAGCGTGAATGCACGATGAACAACGGACTGCATGGTAAACTCCTCAGTTCAAAACGACCATCCTGACACCAAGCCATACGCACAACTTGCCGGATAGTTGCAAGCGTCCCAAGTTGTCGATGCAGTATGTCCTGTACGATGCGAACCGTGCCTTCCAATTAATTTCGGAATAACGTGGAGACAATGCAATTGTTTTCCGCCGCAGTATCGGCCATTCAATATGCCGCCCAGCCATAACGCTACGGTTGACTCCGACACGTACCAGCGATTGGAAAGTTGCAAGGATTGGAGGATCTATCCGGTCCAGCCACTGCTTGAAATTCTCCGCTTGCAACTTACCTTGCGGTCATGCGTTTGATAACAGGACATTGGATTTACAATGAATCATGAAGGGTATGAACTATGAATAAATTTGCGTTAAAATCCTTGTTTGTGACCTTGGCGGCCAGTAGTCTTTTTGGCTTGGCGGGCTGCAATACCTACGTGGCGGGCGTGCGCTGGCATCATCTCGGTGTGATTGCCGCCGGCCCGCCGGCGCAACCATATCCGTATCCTTACGAATATTATTATTCTCCTGCCTATCAAGCCTATTATTGCTACTATCCAAACTATGGCTGGGTCTATCAGCCGGGGCCGCCGCCACCAGGCGCAGTTTTCTGGAACGGGCCGGTACCACCGTATTTGGCAGCGCCCGGGCCGGCGGCGGGGCTATATTTCTATTTTGATCCGATCCGGCATGTGTATTATTATCGTGGGGCGGCGGGCCATTGGCGTTATTATCACGGCCCGCCGCCACCACATGCGCGTTTTTGGGGTGGTCCGCATCCAAGGGTGTTACCGGCACCCCCGCGTGGGGCACCGCGCCAACACGCGCCGGGTCGTCGCGATCAGAACCATCCGTAGCCAAACCGATTAAGGATTTTGATAAGTCGGAGATTTTGAAACCGTCAGACAGGTCGGATATACTTAATTAACTATATAGATTGTGGTGCATGGGTACCGCGTGTGAGATAAAAGGGATGATATTATTTTTTAAGGAGCTCTCTTATGAATTTATCCCGGCAGATGGTTAACAATCGTATGGTGTTGGGGTTGTTTGGAATGGCTGCGGTTTTAGCCGTCGGCGGCATCGCATCCGCCAGCATGATCCCTGCGAACGCCATAGCCACCACTACTTCGTCCAACTGGGCTGGCTACGCCGATGTGGCGACGTCCGCGTCCGAGTCGTTCAGCAGTGTCTCCGGTCAATGGACTGTACCGACCGTTACGGGATCATCCTTTGGCAGCGGATCTTATTCCGCCTTTTGGGTGGGCTTGGATGGATACAGTTCTTCCACGGTGGAGCAAATTGGCATTGGAGCCGACGTGATCGGCGGCCGGGCGGAATACTATGCCTGGTATGAAATGTACCCCAGCGATGCTTACGAAATTCCGCTGAACATTACGGCGGGTAATGCCATTACCGCGTCAGTAAGTTACGTTGGTAATAACAAATATGACCTGCTCATTGATGATTTGAGCACCCACAGAAGCTACAGCACGGTTCAGGTTTCCGCCGCCGGCCAACGATCCTCAGCGGAATGGATTGCCGAAGCGCCTTCCAGCAGCAGTGGTGTGCTGCCATTGGCCAATTTTGGCACGGTCACGTTTTCCAATGCCGCCGCAACCATGGATGGGAGCGCTGGTTCCATCAGTTCGTTTTCCGCAGTGGCTATTAATCTGGTATCGTCATCAAGACTCAAAGCGACAACCTCCGCATTGAATTCTGCGGGTACAAGTTTTTCCGTGTCCACCAGCTCCCCAGTTACGACCCGTTCACCATTCCCATGGCAGCGCGGACGACGTGGATGGGGATGGCGCGGGACCTCAGATCCAGTTGGCGGTGCATCGCCGGTACCGGAGCCTTCTACGCTGGTATTGTTTGGCTTGGCTGGATTGGTGCTCGGGTACCGCCGCGTCCGCAAAGCGTAGAAGTTTTGGCAACGGCGGGAAGGTACCAGCTTAAGTGCGCTGCGACATGGTTCGATGTCTGCGTCGCGGCAACAAGTGTGAGCTATTGCCAACGCGATTATCCTGGGGTCTACCGTTTAAGGCCCAGCTCGCGTGACATTTTCGGTTTTTCGGCGCGCCGCGCCGGACCAGATCTCATTAGTGCATGAATGGATCAGACCTTGACGCTGTGCAACAGATTCTGATGTCATTTTGTTTCGTCGCTGTTAGCCGGTAAAATCTTATGTAATTGGTTTGCTGGTTTTTTTGCTGCGGCGGCAGCGTACTCGAACCGGCCGGCACGGAGTTGTAATAATATGGTTGATCAGGCGCGTATAGACCGCTTTAAGAGCATCACCACGGCAGATCCCCAAAATGAATTGGGATTTTTATCCCTGGGGCGGGCTTATGTGGAAGGGCAGATGTATAAAGAAGCACTCCCGCCGCTGCTGCGGGCGTTGCAGTTAAAGCCTGATTTGTCCCCGGCTTATGTTGTTCTCGCCGAGGCGCAGCGTGGGGTGGGGGATTCAGAAGGTGCCATCCATACGCTGACACGCGGTTATAAGGTTGCCCATGACCACGGCGATTTGATGCCGCGAAATCAGATTGCCGATATGCTCAAGGAGCTTGGTTCTCCAATCCCGGAAATGAAACAGGCCGAAATGACGCCCGCGTTGGCATCCGCTGGAAATATCCAGTGCCGCCGGTGCGGGCGAATTGGGCCTAAAATGAAGGAGCGGCCTTTTAGCGGAGCCTTGGGCGAAGAGATTCACGCCAGTATCTGCGGCCCATGTTTCCAGCTTTGGATTCGTGAAGGCACCAAAGTCATTAACGAATTGCGGTTGAATCTCACTGATACCGCGGCGCAGGCCACTTATGACGAATACATGAAGAGTTTTCTTGGTTTGAACTGATGCGAATGAATGCTCTGGCGGTCGTGCGGTCCGTGACCGACCTAGCTTATTAATATTATTTTAATCACGATGAGGTGACGCATGGAAATGCAACTGTTAACCAGTAAAGAGAAACAAAAACTGGAAAAGCAACTCAGGGACATGATTGACCAGCGTCCGCATATTTCAGCGCGGATCGCGGAAGCGCGGGAAAAGGGCGATCTGAAGGAAAATGCCGACTACCATGCGGCGCGGGAAGAATTGGCGCTTTTGGAAGCGCGCATCAAAGACTTGGACGCCCGCTTGCGCTCCGCCTCGGTGGTGAATCCTGACGACATTCCCGATGACATGGTATTTTTGGGTAGCATGGTCCGGGTGCGGGATGAAAAAAGTGGTGATGAGGAAACATTCCGCCTGGTGGGGGAGTTGAACACCGAAGCCTTTAATTCCGATTCCGAAATCATGGAAGTATCCGCCAAAAGCCCGCTTGGCGAAGCTCTGATGCGCGCTAGAGTCGGCCAACTTGTGCGGGTATCGGTGCCGCGCGGTGAAATTCATTACAAGGTTCTGACAGTGAGCTGAATTGGGCGCTTGGCCTGATGGCCCACTTTTGCGGAATAGGCGGCTTGGCCGTTAGAAATCATGAGTGATAGCCCAATTCATGTCGTACCGCCCCCCGCGGCAGATTCGCTCTGCCGCCCTGCGGACTCGCTGGTGGCGGATGGCGATACGGCATTAATTGATGGGCGGCACAATCTGACTGCTCTGCGCAACTTGGGCGATAGCCCTGATGAAATCGTGCCGGAGCAGTCGGGGGCTGACTCCGCCGTCCCGTTGTCGGCGGAACTTAGTGACTTGACCTGGCCGCATCCATTGTCTGCCGCGGAAGCGGCGGAACTGGCCTGGCTGGCGGAAACACACCGGATCATCGTGCTGCGGCTCAAGCAATGGGTGATACCGGTTTCCGGGCTGCTAAGTTTCCTGGTGGCGGTCCTGATTGAAGCGGCTCTGGTGGCCGCTGTCTGGTGGGTGCTACATTGGCATCCATCGGGTGGAGGCGGTGGCAATATGCGGTCAGAGAGTGGATCCAGTACGGCGGTAGGGGGAATTATTCAATCCGTCGGGTTGAACTCCTTGCCATCAAACCCGGCTAAACGCTGGCGGCCCGGCCCTTTGCCTGCCCCCCCGAATCTTCCCAACAAACCCATTTGGAAGCCGCATACCGACGCACTGGCCCTTTTAGATAATACCAATCCATTTCATGCCGCATTGCCGGTCATTGGGATCAATAACGCCCACAATGCGTGGGTTGCCCCTTCCCACATCTTGGCTCCCAGAACGGTGCATACCCAAATTAGTCTACGCGATGTTCCCGGCCAACGCACCCGCGGTCGGGGGCCGCAGCCGAATTCCCGCGGGCCGCAGCCGGATGCCGCCGTCGGCGGTGGCGGGGATGGGGGAACCATACAATTGTTCAAACACGGGGCGAAAACCGCACTGGGATCGGCCGTCGGCGGTGGGCCGGGCCGGGGCCGTGGTGCGGGCGTGGGCGGTGGCGGAAGCATTGTCAGACCACCGCCCAATCCGATTATGCCGCTAAAATACCAATTTGCCTGGCCGGCCCATCTGGTAAATCCAAAATTTCAGTTGACTATTCTTCCAGATGGAAGCGTGGCGGCGGTAAAAGTGCTGCGTTCTTCCGGGCATCCCGCCATTGACCAATCCATCATCGATGCCCTGATGCAGGCGCGGTTTTTACCCAATATCATCGGTGGTAAGCCGGTGGAAAGTAAATTCGTCATTCGCTACAACCTTTCGTCCTGATGGAGTTTCACCATTCCGGCTCAATGCGACACAAGTTTGGAGCAGCCGTTCACCCACTATATTTTTTGCGTACCAATATGCCCGGCGGTTAAGGACTATTGGGCCGCCGCACCCGGTGGGCGCGCGGTGGCAGGCCGAGCCGCGACCGTAAGGGAGCGGTACCGCCGTGCACGGATAAAAAAGAACTTACGCCGGTGCCTGATCGGGATACATTAAAGTATACCGCGTAAATATAATGACATCATATATGTATTTATATTTATATATACATATTGTATGCGCGGCAGCCAATGGCTTGGGGGCGGAAATTGTTCCGGCACGCGCGAGATCAAGCTGTTTTTCGCAGGTCTCATCGGATCAACAATGGCCTTTTCAGGGCACGCCACCACAAAACTTCAATTATTTTTAGAAAAAAATTTAAGACTGTAGTCCCATATAATGGCGTTTTTTGAATAATAATGGCACTTTTGTTCCATTTTATGAATATTCAGCCATTTGTTGGACGATTT
>JBMFGW010000070.1:0-21149 GCA_049977145.1 Phycisphaerae bacterium | reverse complement strand
GCCTCAGCAGCATTCAGTCCCTACTAACCAATACTGATCAATACTGATACTACTGACCAATTCTGATAAATACTGTAATTGAAACCTTAATCCCCCATTATCGAATTGCCGCCGCGTTGCAGAAACGGTCACAGGCCCCCCCCGTCCGGCCCATTTCTAACGATTTATACCACAGTATAACCATGTATAGCCCATACCTTGTATACATGGTTATAAATTGTTATAATTATGCCAATGGATAAGATTAAAAACCCATTTTCCCCGGGGGCAGGATCACCGCCGCCCGAGATGGTTGGTCGCGATACCCTCCTTGAGCAGGCAATGGTACTCCTCGGACGGACAAAGCAAGGGCGGTCCGAAAAAAGTATGCTTCTGACAGGACTGCGCGGTGTCGGCAAGACCGTACTGCTCAATGAGATTGAACGCCGGGGAATTGAACAAGGCTATCGTACGATCTCAATTGAATCCGTCGAAAATAAGCCCTTGGGCCCGCTCATCGCCCCTCACATGCGAAAGCTTCTTTTCGATCTTGATCGCGTCGCCGGAGCTGGCGATAAAGTGAAGAAGGCGTTACGGGTGCTGCGCAGCTTTCTGGGGACGATCAAACTCACGGTACCGAATACTCTCATCGAGTTGGACATTGACCCCGAGAAAGGGATTGCAGATTCGGGCGACCTGGAAATAGATATTCCTGAACTGTTTGTTGTGGTTGCGGAGGCGGCTGCCGAACGGCAAAGTGCAGTGGCACTTTTTATTGACGAAGTTCAGTATCTAAACCGCAAGGAACTCGGATCGCTGATTATGGCCCTGCATCGGATTCAGCAGCGCCGACTTCCTCTGGTCCTGATCGGTGCCGGATTACCGATCTTGCCCGGATTGGCGGGTGAATCAAAGTCCTACGCGGAACGGCTGCTAAGCTTTCCCATTGTCGGCGCATTATCCGAATCTGACGCCGCCCGTGCCCTTGACGAACCAGCCCGTATGGCCGGAGCGGCATTCGACGCGGTCGCACTGAAGGAGGTTTTCCGGTTGACGCAGGGATATCCCTATTTTGTGCAGGAATGGGGTTACCAAGTTTGGAATTTCGCCCAGTCAACCCCGATCACCGTAGAAGCCGTCCGGGCGGCCACAGAACAGGTTGTAGCGCGTCTGGATGAGAATTTTTTCCGAGTGCGATTTGATCGGCTGACCCCGGGCGAGAAGAGCTTCCTGCGGGCCATGGCAGAGTTTGGCCCGCATTCGTCGCGCACCAGTGATATTGCCGGGAAGCTGCGCCGTGAACTCAGCCGACTTGGACCAGTGCGAGCCAGCCTGATAAAAAAGGGAATGATCTACAGCCCCGCCCATGGTGATTTGGCATTTACCGTCCCGCTGTTTGATGAATTTATGAAGCGGGCGATTGCCCCGGGTTAGTGCGTGACTACTGAAGTGCGCTTTCCCAGAGAACCCCGCCGCTTGCCCCGCCGCTTGCCCGTTGGACATTAGGTTACTACGATACGCTGGGCTGCATCGCGGCAATGGATTTAGCGACGGCGGCTTGAGTTATGGCTGAAGCACCAATATCCGATGTCCTGCGCGGCATGGCGGAATCGCCGGTTATTGCGAGTATTGTTGACGAGCTGTCCTGCAACCGCTATGTCGGTGCGACCGGGCAGTGGGGTTCCTGCGCCTTGGCGGTGGCGGCGGCGGTGCAGGCGCGGATGCACCGGCCCGTGCTGATTGTCACGGCCCACCTTGATGATGCCGACGACGCCATTGATCAACTGGAATTTTTCCACCCCGGCTGCACCGCGAGTTTTTTCCCCGCTTTTGAGGTGCTGCCCGGTGAATCCAGCATTTCCCATGAGCTTATTGCTGAACGCCTGACGCTGTTGGCGGATATTGAGGCGGGGAAAATCGCGGATTTTTATGTGGCTCCGATTCAGGCGTTAATGCAGCCGTGCCCCAATTCAGAGTTGCTTGCCAAGCAACTCATTTCCATAACACCTGGCGTCAAAATGCAGCGTGATGCGTTAATCACTTGGCTGGCGGGCAGTGGCTACTCCCGGTTGGAAGCGGTGGAAAATCCAGGTGATTTTGCGGTGCGCGGCGATATTCTTGATGTATGGACTGCCGGAAGCCAGCAGCCGGCGCGCCTTGATTTTTTTGGCGATCAAATTGAACATATCCACGGCTTTGATCCTGAAACCCTGGGGCCTGCTGATCCCATAGCGCTTTTGCGGTTAAGCGCTTTGGAAAAGCAGGCCACCTGGCCGCGGGAACAGACGGTTAATTTTATTTCCGCGTTGCCGGAAGAAACGATTATCTGGCTTATTGAGCCGCAGGAAATTCAGGAGCAGGGCCGTAGCTACATGGATCGCCTGCCGGATGGCCGGGGGATTTATCCCACAGATGCAATCTTCCGTCTGGCGCAGAAATTTGCCTGGGCGCAAATACGCCAATTCGGGCGCGATGATCGCACCACCATTGATCTGCCCTGCCGCTCGGTGGAACAATTTGATACCGAGCCGGATGCGGCCTTGGCCGAATTAGCGGCCCTGGCGGCGGACAATGAGGTGGTGGTGGTGTGCCAGAATCCATCCGAACGTACGCGCTTGACCGATCTGATCCATGTAAAACATCCGGAAGTTCTCGATAAAATTATCATTCCCGTCGGTGACCTGGCGGTGGGATTCCGCTGGCAGCTCACCGGCGTTCCTGAAACACAGACCGGTGCGGAGCATACCCCCACTGATCAGCAGCGTTGGCTGATTATGGTGGCGCACCATGAACTGTTTCATCGCTATCATCAGCGGCGGCGTCTGCGGGCCATTCAGGGCGCCCGCCCCATTGATCACTTTCTGGATTTGCAACCCGGTGATTATGTGGTGCATGTGAATCATGGCATCGCCCAATTTATCGCCATGACCACGTTGAATCGCGATGGCCGACAAGCGGAATACATGACGCTGGTGTTTGCCCGTGAAGCGGTATTGCATGTTCCGATCACGCAAATTCATCTGGTGCAAAAATATGTCGGGGGGGCACAGGGACGCCCGCCGCTATCGGTACTGGGCGGTACGACTTGGAACAAGCAGAAGGAAAAGGCTGCGGAGGCGGTGGAAAAGATGGCCGCGGAAATGCTGGAAGTGCAGGCGGCGCGGGAACAATTTCCAGGTTTTGCGTACAGCGCCGACACTACGGACCTGAAAGAATTTGAAAATTCCTTTCCCTTTCAGGCCACGGAAGATCAACTGCGGTGCATCGCGGAAATCAAGGAGGACCTGCAAAAAACCCGTCCCATGGATCGGCTGCTATGTGGTGATGTGGGCTATGGCAAAACGGAATTGGCGATTCGCAGCGCGTTCAAAGTATGTGAGGGCGGCAAACAGGTGGCGGTGCTGGCCCCCACCACGGTGCTGGTGGAGCAACATGAAGAAACATTCCGCCAGCGCATGGCGGAATACCCCTTTGTGGTCGAAAGTGTGTCCCGCTTCAAAAGCGACCGCGAAATTCATGACATTCTGGAGCGCACGCGAAAAGGCAAGGTGGATGTGCTGATCGGCACGCATCGGCTCATCAGCAAAGATGTGCAATTTGCCGATCTGGGACTGGTGGTCATTGATGAAGAGCAGCGCTTTGGCGTGGAAAATAAAGAGCGCCTTAAAAAACTGCGGCTTACCGTCGATGTGCTGACCATGACCGCGACACCTATTCCGCGCACACTGCACATGAGTCTGTTGGGCATACGAGACATTTCCAATTTGGCCACCCCCCCACAGGATCGGCGCAGCGTGGTCACGGAGGTTATGGGATGGGAAGGCGCAAGAATCAAACAGGCCGTTGAGCGCGAGCTGGCCCGTGACGGCCAGATTTATTTTGTCCATAACCGCGTCTGGAATATTGCAACCGTTGCGGACCAGCTCCGCCGCCTTGTGCCGGACGCGCGAATTGTCATTGGTCATGGCCAAATGCCGGATCATGAACTGGAACAGGTCATGCACACGTTTGTGAAACGTGAAGCGGATATTCTGGTTTCCACGACTATTATTGAAAGCGGATTGGATATTCCATCGGCCAATACCATTTTTATTCACGAAGCCGAGAATTTTGGATTAAGCGATCTGCACCAACTACGCGGGCGTGTGGGGCGTTCGCGGCACCGCGCGTATTGTTATCTGGTGATCAGTCAGGACAAGGCCTTAAGCGAAACGGCGGCCAAGCGGCTCAAAGCGATGGAGGAATATGCGTCTCTGGGGGCCGGTTTTAAAATTGCGCTGCGGGATCTGGAAATTCGCGGTGCGGGTAATCTGCTGGGGGATGAGCAATCCGGGCATATCGCGGCGGTGGGGTATGAATTGTATTGCCAATTGCTGGAGGAAGCGGTCAAGCGGGTAAAGAATCAACCCATCGACCGCCCGCTGGAGACGCACATTGATATTGGCATATCCGGCAGTTTTCCGCGCACGTACATCATGGCGGAAAAACAACGCATGGAATTGTATCGGCGCTTATCACGTTGCCATAATATGGAAGTAATTGAAGCCCTGCGGAAAGATATTATCGATGCTTTTGGTCCATTGCCCAAAGCGGCGGAAATACTGTTTCAGTTAACCGAATTGCGGGTACTGGCAGCGGCGTGGACGATTACCAGCCTCATGAGCCAGCCGCCTGATCTGGTTTTTGCCATGCAGGATTTGTCCAAGCTGGGACCCTTGTTAAGTAAAGCGCCGGGATCTTTACGCCCGGTGGATCAGAAAGCAATGCACCTGCGGCTGCCGCCCAATTATTTTGAAGGTCAGACACTGCTGAACATTTTGCGGAATTTATTGGCCAACCCGCCGGCATAAGAGGTGACGATCCCGGCACAACTCGATGCGTTCAGAGCCCTTTAGTTTTCAGGACGGCTTAGACTCTTGCGGTAAAGCGTAATAAGATTTTCCAATAAATCGTTCTATCACGGGGATTCCATAAAAACGAACAAGGCCCGCTTAAGAGAAAATTAAAAGATACTGTCCATGCGTCAGGGCACGCTGTTCACGATCAGCAGTATGGGTTATAGTAATTACCTATGAGTGATTGCAAAGGTAACGCTGATGATGATGCGGAGTTGCGTGCTGTGGAAAGGTCCGATGTAGCGGTAGCGCCAGCCAAAATAAGGCATAATCTGCTGTTTTTGCAAAAGTTTTTTCGGCATGGCACACGCATTGCGTCGGTCTGGCCGTCGAGTCGGTTTATGGCCCGGGCCAGCATTCGCCGGGCCGATTTCAGCGCCGCGCATTGTATTGTGGAGCTGGGAGCCGGTACCGGGCCGATCACATCGGAGATTATCAAGCGTTTGCGGGAACCAACCCGATTCGTCGCCCTGGAGCGCGATCCGGATTTTGTCACCGTGCTGCAACAGCGCTTTCCGCAGCAACCCAATGTCAGGATTCTCCAGGGGGATGTCGGCCGTCTGGATATCATTTTAAGCGACCATGGCATTGCGCCCCAAAGCGTGGATTGCTTTGTCAGCGGTCTGGGCACGCCGAGCCTTCCCGCGGCGGTGCGGCAACGCATGTTTGCGGCGGTGCGGACCTATCTGCACCCGGACGGATTTTTCAGCAATATCACGGAAGTCCCATTTTATTATCTACGCTTCTACAAGTCGATATTTGAACAGGTGTCATTTCAGTTTGTTACCCGTAATGTGCCCCCCGGCGGCGTGTATCACTGCCGACATATCCGCAGAGACACGGCCGAGGCGGCGGCGCCACGGTAGAAAAATAGGCCCTGCACGCGATTGTTGGAAATACGGACGGTTCCACAAAAAATGACGGGCGGCGCGTGGTATGCGCGAAGTACGGTTGGAAATTACTCATCGCCATCACTGGTGGGGATGATATGTTGGCGCTGTATCGCCAGCTCCATCAGGCGGGCCTGACTGCCGCGGTCGGGTTCTCCCGGAGCGGGCTGGCGTTGCGTCCACACGCCATCCGAGGCAAGGTCCCACGCCTGCCGATTATCGTTGAGCATAATATCCAGAATTTCCCGGAGGCGCTGCCGCAGCACAGCATTTTCAACAGGCGTGGCCGCTTCCACACGGTGACTTAAATTTCGGCTCATCCAGTCCGCGGAGCCCATGAAAATTTCTTCCCGGCCCTGATTATAAAAACAGAATATCCGCGAGTGTTCCAAAAATCTTCCGACAATACTAATGACACGGATATTTTCACTTAGGCCCCGCACTCCGGGGCGTAGGCAGCAGAAACCGCGGACAATGAGATCAATTTTCACACCCGCCTGCGAAGCACGATAGAGCGATTCAATAATTTCCGTATCTTCCAGGGCGTTCATTTTGGCGATAATGCGAGCCGGTTCGCCGGCCTGCGCGTTGGTGGTTTCGCGCTGTATCATTTCACGAAAACGTTGCCGCATGGTCACCGGGGCCACCAGTAACTTGTGATAATCACTTTTACGGGATCGACCCGTGAGGAACGAAAACAGATTTACCACGTCCTCGCAGATATCCTCCCGGCAGGTAAACAGCCCCAAATCAGTATAGACCTCGGCGGTGCGGGAGTTGTAATTACCCGTGGCAATATGGGCATAAGATTTCACCATGCCATTTTCTCTGCGTACCACCAAGGCGATTTTTGTATGAGTTTTCAGTCCCAGAATGCCATAGACAACGTGGGCGCCGGCACTTTCCAGCGCCTTGGCCCATTGGATATTGCTTTCTTCATCAAAACGGGCTTTGAGTTCCACGAGCACCGCCACCTGTTTTCCCATTTCCACCGCGCTGGCCAGGGCCGAAACAAATGGCGAATCACCACTGGTGCGGTAGAGGGTCATTTTGATAGCCAGAACTTCCGGATCATGAACTGCGGAAAGAATGAAGCGTTCCACTGAACTGTTAAAGCTTTCATAAGGGTGATGCACGAGAATATCATTCTGCCGGATGATGGCGAAAATACTGGCCTCAGAATCAGCCAGCGCGGGTGCACATATCGGCGTCCAATTTGGCAGGCGCAACGCCGGCAAGTCCAACGTCACCAGACTCATCATATCGGCCAACCCCAGCGGTTCGGGTTCTTCCTCCAGGTCTTCGCGGTGCAATTCCAAGCCATCGGTAAGATAATGCCGCATCTCTTCCGACATCCCCGGCGAAATCTGGACACGTACCGTTTCCGCGAAACGCCGCGCCCGCAGTTCCTCCTGCACTTCCTCCAGCAGATCTTCAGAATCTTCAATATCCTCCGCGGCTTCCACTTCGGCACTGCGGGTAACCCGAAAAATCTTCGATTCCAGGATGTGCATTCCCGGAAACAACAGTTCCAACTGTCCCTGAATCAGGCTTTCCAGCGGAATAAATATCGTGTCCGAGGGTTCTTCGAGTTTGAACCAGCGCGCAAATAGTCGCGGTACCTTGATCCGCGCAAAAAGCGATTCCGGCAATCCCGGCTGCCGCAACAACACCCCGATGGAAATGCTTAAATTACTGATAAATGGAAAGGGATGCCCCGGATCGACCGCCAGCGGCGTAAGCACGGGAAATATATAACGGATGAAATACTCAGCCGCACGCGCCTGTTGCCTTTCATTGAGTTCTTCATAACGGCGCAGCAGAATACCGGCCGCCGCAAGTTGGGGCCGCAATTCGCGGCTCCAGATATGCTGTTGCCGCGCGGCCAATTCCGTAAGGCGCTGGCGCACCAGTTCAAGCTGTTGTCGATGGGTCAGACCGTCGGGGCCGAGTTCATTAGGCTTATTGATGATCCAGCGTTTCATCAAACCGATACGCTTCATGAAAAATTCATCGGTGTTGGTGGCGAAGATGGCAAGAAACTTAAGTCGTTCCAGCAGCGGATTGCGTGTATCGGTCGCCTCCTGCAATACGCGGGCATTAAAATCCAACCAGCTTAAATCACGATTGAAAAACCGCGGCTCCGAGGAGCCGCCAATTGATGCGGCTTTATTGACCGTTGAATTTTCGACACTGGTGGTCATGGTTGGCTCCGCACTGGTGTTTACATCCTGCCATTTTCCAAACTTGTAACATTATCATCACCAGACCGCTTTTGCCAAACGCGATTGTTAACGTCGCGCCGTGGTGGAGCGGACCGTCGGTTCAGGCGAAAGCCGGATTGGGACAATATCAAACTTGGAATTCTGGCCCAAAAAACGAGCCGGATTGTTATGGAAAACCTCAATAAGCTCCTGCTCACTGTGGCCGCGACTGCGATATTCCATCGCACATTGCTGCAACGTAAAAGGACTGCTGGGCCCCCAGTCCGCTGACGAGTTGACCAACAGCCGCTGCGGACCATAAACTTCCAGCATGTCCGCAGCACGACCGGGACTCATCTTGGTGGTGGGATACAAGGTCATACCGGCCCAATAACCGGCATCAAGCACCGCCTTAATGGTGTGCTCTTCCACATGGTCAATCCAGACCCGCTGCGGGTCCGCGTGCACATTGCGCAAAAGGTCCAACGTCAGTTGCGTACCCTTGCGCTTGTCCGCCATGTGCGGCGTGTGAATCAGTACGAGTTGTCGGTATTTCACCGCCAGCTCCATCTGTTCCTGAAAGATAACCAGTTCATTGGGGGTGTTTTTATTCAGGCCTATTTCTCCAATACCCAATACGGTGGGTTTGTCGAAAAAGGATGGTATGGCGGCCATAACTTCACGCGACAAAGAAAGGTTCTCCGATTCCTTGGGGTTCATTGCGATCCAGCAAAAGTGGCGTATGCCATATTGCGCGGCGCGGGTCGGTTCAAATTCACTGATCTGCCGGAAGTAGTCAATGAAACTGCCCGCATAATGGTGGTCAAAGCCCGCCCAGAAAGAGGGTTCGGCGACCGCGACCACGCCGGCTTGGGCCATGCGTTCATAGTCTTCCGTGGTCCGCGATATTCCATGATAATGGGGTTGAATATAATACATAAAAGTCTCCGGGTTAGGAAAACGCCGACGCCTTTTCCAAGTTTATACGGCGGAATCAGAGAGTAAATGCAGAATCCGTTGCGCGCGGTCGGCTTGCGCACCAGGCTGTGCCAGCACCGCTATGGCCTGGCCAAGTCGTGACCGCCGTTCATCAATGGGCTTGCTGCCACCGGGCGACACGGGGGCGCGATCGTAGCGGTCCAGTGTCGCCGCCAATTCCAACAACATGCAACGGCAATCCAGATAATACCGATCCAGCACAGCATTCTTATTCATGGGGTTATTCCTCAACGTCTACCAAATTTAGTTTTCAATGCCTGCTTACAACATGCGCCATATTCTCAATGGCATTAATTGTTGCCGACGAATGTAATTTCGGCGCGGTGCGCGGTGCTTGCAACGGCGCCACGATCAAACTATTGCGCTCACAGCCGATATGTTCGGCGATGACGGGACATTTAGCCATCAGTAGAAAAAACACGTTTGGCCGCGTCACCGCGCTGAGGGTTTCGTAATTGCCCTGCCCCTTGGCCAGCACAACATCCGCGTGCGCAAAGCGATGTTGCATTTCCGCGGTGCAGTCGGACAGCAATGTGCCCGGCGCGTCAGACCCATTATCTATAACCTCCACCAGATCACCGAGGCCCGCCGCCGTGGCATCCGCAAGCGTGGCATCATTGAGAACCGCCTGGCCGCGCACTACTAGGGTAATGCGTGGGGCACCAATTTGTTCGATCAGCAAGCGGTCCAGAACGATCTCTCCGGCATTGTCGGCGATGTAAAGAATTTTATTGGCGGTGCGGATGGCGGCACGCAAGGCTTCCAATGCGCCAATAACTGGCGACGCCATGGCGCGGACCAAGGTTGGCCGTAAATTCCCGTTATCCAGTTGGCTGTTGGCACCCATGTCAATGGCATTGCCCGCAATGGCTATCCGCACGGCGGTGGCGAAGGGGTCCGGCGAAGATGCTATTTCTTGGCGCAATTCCGGCAGTAATTCAAGAACGCCACGATTAAAGTTGGATTTGCATTCCGCGTAAGGATCAGTATTTCCGGTCAGCTCTCGCACCAAGCGGTGCATCCGTTGGCCCATCATCGGGGGCGTCATGGCCATATCCATGTCGCTGACCCAGCGACAGACACGGCGCAGCACCATTTTCTGGATTGTTTCATCAGCTTCGGCATGGCGTGCCGCTTCCAGAGCTTGCCGAATAAAACAGGGGATACAGTCTAACTGGGTTTTCATAGTCACGAACTTATTTTAATTGGCGCAACAGTAATTCAGCGACACGGCGACCTGACAGAATCATGCCGCCAAAGATTGGCCCCATGCGCGGCCCGCCAAATACGGCGCAGACACTCATGCCCGTAACCCACAAACCGGGAAATACCTCCGCCACATGATCCACCACAAACGCTTCCCCACTGTCGGCATCCATCGGACCTTCACGGTGCCGCTCCAGCGCGGTCAAATTTTTCAGCAGGCCGCGGCGGGATAATTTTTCCACGGCAGAGGCATCGTGTCCGGTAGCGTCGAGCACCGCCTTGCTGCGCAGGGTAATTGGATCCACCGGCAACGCCCCCAGCAGCGTTGTGCGGTTAATAACGACCCCGGTCACGCGCCCCGCATGAACGCCAAGATCCTCCAAACTCGTGAGATTGAGCAACACCGCGCCTGCCCGCAGGGCCTTCGCGGTCAGGCCGCAGGCCAGCTCCGCCGCATCCACCACATGCAACGATGACGCCACCGCCTGGTGGCGAATATCACATTCATCCAACACGGCCAGCGCCGCATCCTGCACCACTACCACATTCATGCCCATGGCGCCACCCCAGACGCCGCCGCCCGGTGACAGACGCTTCTCCAATACCACCACCTTGCGCCCGGCTTTGGCTAAATAATAAGCGGCGGTCATTCCCGATGGACCGGCGCCAACAATCAACACATCGCTTTCCAGCGCGTCGCCCAAACGAAGGTGATAGCCATTGATGATGGCACGAGAGATATCGATATCCGTAAACCTCGGCATGGTTATGAAGTCCTCTCTGAATTTCTGGTAAAAGTCCATTGCGTTCCGACGGCGCCGTCGCATATTTGATTGGGGAATGCGGTCCATAGCGCCGCCATGGCCCGGGGGCCGGTGCAATGCATGGGCGCGAACATTTGCATATTCATATCGCGTAGGGCCACGAGCGTCTGGGCAATCCGTGGAAGGCCGGCGTTAATCAAATGCGTGCCGCCGACGACGGCATGAATCGGTTGACGCGTGAGCTCCCGGATATAGTTGAGCGTATTGATTGCGCCCGCATGGGCGCAACCTAAAATAACCACCACGCCCGCAGCGGTAGGTATGTAAAGCGCCTGATCATCCAGAATCGGATCCGGCCGACCACACGCGGCATCCAGAAAAAAGTTTCCACCGGTATCCTCGTAGGTCGTGCGGCGCGGAATTTCACCAGTGGCAAATACCCCTGGCACGACTTCAACCGGCCCGGTAGTCCAGACCAGCCGCGGCTCCTGCCGGCGGAGCTCCTGCTCGGTCATGGAAGTCAGACCAATTTCCCGCACCGGGCTATCGCTTGCGGAATAACGTGGCGCCAGCGCCTGCGGATGCAGGAAGAGTCGAGATTGGGCAGCATGATCAAAGGCATAACGCAACCCGCCGGTATGGTCATAATGGCCGTGACTTAACACAATGGCATCAGCACAGGCGAGGTCAATATGCAATCGGCTGGCGTTGATGGCCAGCGTCAGGCCTTGGCCGGTATCGAAAAGCACGTGATGTTCGCCGGTATCAATCCAGAACGCCAAGCCGTGCTCGCCCCAAAGCCCCTGCTTGCGAACCGTGTTTTCCACTAAAACCGTTATGCACACATTAGGTTTCATCGCGGAATCTCCAGTACGGGAAACTCCACCGGCTTGGGCAACATAAAGGCCGCTCGCGCCGCCGCTTTGACCACACCATCCTGCACCAATTGAGCTTGCAATCGGAACACCGGAGGATTCCCTTCGGTAATCCAAGCCCGCACGTGCGCGGGCACGTTGAGCCGCACCGGATGGCGGAAGTTGATGATTAATTGCGCGGTGACTGCGGCGCGTCCATGCAGAAACAGGCAGTTGGTCATGGCTCCGTCCAGCAAAGCGGAAATAACCCCTCCATGCATAATGCCGGGGTAGCCTTCATAGCGACCGTCGCAATCGAAATTACCCGCCGCCACACCCTGATCATCCAAGGCGAGCTGTATTTTCAGCCCGTGCGGACAATTCGGCCCGCATACGATACAGTCGGGGTGATATTGTCCGCGGAGATCAGGCATGGTGGCCGCCGCATGAATGCGTATTGTGCTCCCTATGATGATCACCGCACTCATGATGCTCCTGGGCATCATGGTTACAGGCATTGGCGCTGGACGCAAGACGCCCCTGCAGCCAGGCGATAACCACTGTTTCCGCCTGCTCACTTGGTGCGCCAACAATTGTCTTAATACCTGCCTGTTGAAATAATTCTAACGCACGCTGGCCCATGCCGCCCGCGATTACCATATCGGCTCCTTGCGCCTGTAACCAGGCGGGAAATCGCCCCGGCTCGTGCGGCGGGGTCGGGATTATTTGCGTGCCCAGAATAGTCTTGGCCTGGGGGTCAACTTCAAACATCGCCACCTCGCGGCAATGGCCAAAGTGTTGGGACAGATTGCCTTCAGCTACAGGAACGGCAATTTTCATACATAAACTCCATCATACATCGGCGCACCGCGCCATATTACTTTCCCGGCGCCCGCTATCGAGCGTCATACTATATATTACTCCCGATGCGGTCGTATGATCAAGCACACTATCGACTAACGCGCCGCTAGATGTAAAAGACAACGGTGTTATCTCTAATTATATTTTGCGAAAGCGATCCACTGTTTTGCAGTTGGTTTCCGCACGCACCCCGTCGTCCACGACGATACCCACCGCAACACTCTCCGCCAGGGCGGCATCCACACTCAAGGATAATCAGACCAGTTTCCGCCAATGGCCACCAATTAAGCCTTGCATCCATAGATGTTCAATGTTATAAGAATATTAATTCGTCCAATGCAGATACTGGGTTGTGTGGTATGAAACCAGCCGCGACAGCTTTTCCTGATGTGCGTCCCGTGGTGGATTCCGTTATTGCCCGGGCGTTGGATCGCCGGGCTTCGGATATTTATGTTGAACCGGTTGCCGATGGTTTTCAGATTCGCTTTCGTATGGATGGCCTGTTGGAAACCATTGAACAACTGCCGGCGGAAACCGGGGAAGCCATTGTTAATCGGCTCATGGTCATGGGACATCTGCTGACTTATCGCCGCGATATTCCACAGGAAGGACGCATGAGCATCGATTCGCCCCGCCGGTTGGATGTGCGATTGTCGGTGATTCCCACGCTCCATGGTCTGCGGGCGGTTGTGCGCATGCCGGCGGAGCTTTTTGCGCCGCATCAACTTTCAGATTTATTTTTGCCGCGCGATACGCTGGATTTTCTCATGGAATTCTGTCGCAGTGATTGCGGCCTGTTGGCGGTTATTGGGCCGGCGGGGGCGGGTAAAACCACGACCATTTATGCGCTTCTGGATCATCTGGCCCGCACGCAACCGGGCATCAGCATTGTGTCCTTGGAAGATCCCATTGAACGCGGTATTCCGGGTGTGACACAAATTGAAGTCAGTCCCTTTGGAGAATTGGATTATCAACGCGCTTTACGCAGCATGTTGCGGCAAGACCCGCAGGTGTTGTCCATCGGTGAAATTCGTGATAACGCCACCGCTTCACTGGCCGTGCAGGCCGCGCTGACGGGCCACCGCCTGGTGTGCACCATGCACGCCGGATCACCGGCGGGTGCGATAAGCCGGTTATTGGAAATGGGGATTCAGCGTTATCAGATTACCAGCAGCTTATTTGGCATATTGAATCAGCGACTCGTGCGGAAAAAATCCGATACCGGATATTCCGGTCGCCTGCCTATTGCGCAGTTTGTACGCATGGATCAATCTTTGCGTGGGGCATTGCTGGATCAAAGCGATACGGCCAGCCTGGAAGCGGCCATGCAAAAATCATCGACCTATCGCACATTGTATGATGCCGCGCGGGATTTAATGACACGCGGTATCACCGATCAGGCGGAAGTGGATCGGGTACTGGGACCCAAGGAGTGAATTATGGAAAGCAGTTTTGGCTATCGGGCACAATTGGCGTCCGGGCGGGAGCTTTCCGGAACTCTTAATGCGGCGGATCAAGCCGCCGCGATCTCCGCACTGGAGGCACTACAACTCAAAGTGCTGGAACTCTGGCCTGCAGGGGCACCGACGCGCACACGGCCACTGGGAGCCGAGGATTTTAAGAGCTTTAATCAGCAATTGGCCCTGTTGATCAAGTCTGGCTTGCCTCTGGAAACAGGGCTGCAATTATTGGCAGCCGACGCACCGCGTGGGCGGCGGGTAAGCGTGTTATCGCATATCAGTGCGGATTTGCAGGCGGGCCTGACGTTGCCGCAGGCGGTGGAAAAACATCGTCATGAATTTCCACCGGACTATGCACGCTTGCTGGATGCGGGTATTCGCACCAATAATCTTTCCGATGTGCTGGTGAATTTGGGCAATCATCTGGACTTGCGTGGAAAACTCACTGAAGCGCTGGTCGGTGCTCTGGCCTATCCGGCGTGTTTGGTGGTAGCGCTGTTGGGCGTCTTGACGTTCATGGGGCTGGAAATTTTTCCGCGTTATCAGCGCTTTGCAGCTCAATGGATGTCCAGCCAGCGACACGTGTTTGGATTCAATCCTCAACAGCAGGGGCTGCCCGTGTTGACGCAGGCGGTCATATTCTGCGGCGTGCATACGCCTTTCATCGCCATTACCTTGGCGGCAATAGTCGTGCTTATGCTGGCGCTCTGGCCCATGTTGCGGCACCGGCCCGCAGGATTGAACATACGGGACTGGCTGACGCGGCGCTTACCGTTGATCGGCCCGGCGGTGCGGGCCGGCCTGGTGGCGCGCTGGTGCGATGGATTGAGAATTGGAGTAGCCAGCGGGATGGATCTTCCTGAAGCAATAAAACTCGCCAGCGCAATTACATCATCGCCGGCCATTGGCATGGATGCCCGACGGATTGCCGAGGCGGTAAGCCGAGGAGTGCCAGTAACTTCTGCGGTACCTGGTCGCATGCTTCCAGCTACGGTGGCCGCGACGATTCAGAGTGGCATCGCCGCCAATAATCTGCCCGATACGCTGGCAACGCTGGCTGAAAGCTATCGCCGTCAGGCGGAGAGCCGCTTGGCTATCCTGCCCGCAGTCATTGCGCCGGTGGTTCTGGTGATCATTGGCATTGTGATGTTCGGGGTGATCTATGGCATGGCGACGCCGTTGTTTAATCTCTTCCGCAGTATATGGGCTTACCAGTAAGGCGATCAACTCATGCAGCCATGGCTTAAGAATTTTCGAGTAAAGTTTGAAATCCGCCGCATGGAACGTCGGCGTTCCGGACGCGAGGTATTTGCATCATTAAGCAGTTGGTTGCCGGTGTGGTTGGTTTTCGCCGGAATATTGCTTATTCCATGGCGCATTGGCGTGCCAGTGCTCATGGCCCTTCCCGTGCTCATGCTGGCCCGTTATTTTGTTCTCCGGCGCAGGGCGGACATCGTGCTGCGAAAACTTTATGAAATAATGCGGCTCAATCACCCTCTTGCAGACAGCTTGGCCATCGCGGGACAGGCGGAGTCAGGGATGCTGGGGATTCGCATGACGATACTGGCCGAGGCGTTAAAACGGGGAATTCCGCTTTCCGAGGCCCTCGGATCGTCCGTGCCGGAGATTCGCCGGGAGGATCTGGCAGCCCTGGCGGTGGCGGATCGATCAATGCGTTTGCTGCCGGAACTTGCGAGGATCAGCCGCCGTAAAACAACGTGGCCGTACCTTAATGACGTTGATTCCGCTTACGGCGTATATCTGCTGATGGTTCTACTGGTCATGGTGTTCGCCGTGATGTTCGTTGCGGTTTGTGACTTTCATATGTTTCGCCACTGGCTGGTCGCGTATGGCGTCGGTGCGGGGCCGCTTGATTGGGCGGGTTTTATCCGCAAGAGTTCGGACGTCATAACTAAAGCCCTTCGTGGCCTGGCACCGTCGCCGCCAGCAAACGATTGGTACCCGCCGCTCTTTGATCCCGCGGATCACGTCGTGATGTTCATGTCGCCATTTCTGTTAGTGCTCTTTACAATCGTTTGGGCGGTGTTCCTGCGGCGCACAATTCATCCATTCTTTCGGCACGAACGCCTGACGCGCAGGTTGCGCGATGCCGTGCTTTGGCGTATGCCGGTGGTTGGTTCTCTGATCCGCTGGCGGTGCTGGGCGGATGTCTCGGAATTGTTGGCCTCAGGCGTTTCCGCGGGCTTGGCGTTACCGGAATTGGCCGATGCCGCCTTACAAGCGGCTGGAAACTGCACGGCCCGTCGCCGGTTGGCCGCATGGCGAAGACGGCTGATCGCAGGCGTTCCATTTATGCGAGCCGCGGAGGAATCGGGATTTCCCAAATTATTGCGGCTGGCGCTGGGCAGTTCGGATGCGACGTTGGCGGCATCTCTTATGCTCGGATCACGTTATTATCGCATGCGATTGATGCGTCTTCGTCGAATTTTAGGGGCGCTTGCCATTCCGGGATCCGTGCTCTTGGTGGGCCTCGCCGTATTGCTGGTGGCGTTGGCGCTTTATATTCCTTATACGCACATGATGTCGGTGGCGGAAGCCACAGGGGGTGGATAATGCGTTTGACCCGCGGTTTCTATCTTCTTGATTTGACCATCGGTATTTTTATGATATTGGTGGTCGGGTCAGTTTTTGCGCATGTGTTATTTGAGGCTAATCGAGCGGCAACACATTTGACGATAATTCGGTCTGAGGCCAGAGCGGAGCAAAGCACTTTGTTGGCGTCGCCGAACGGCCATTTGCTGGCGCACAGCCATCGCTGGATTATCCATACCGCGGGAACGCAATACCCTATGTCGCCAAGAGTTCCCAGTGGATTTCGTTGGGTGGTCATTCGCCCCGCGAAAGGGGTGAACGGACCGCAGCTTTACGGGTTGGTATCATCCGGAAGGGGAGGTGTGCGATGAGATGGCGTAATGCTCAACATGCACGGCGTCAGGGATTCAATCTTTTTGAGGTTATAGCGGCCTTACCGCTGATGGCGGTGTTTCTCTTAATGGCCGGGCAACTTTTTATTTTGTGCCTGCATACATTCAGCAACGCTGATATGCGGGCGGCACATTTGTACCAGCGACAACAGCTTATCCGGGAATTGCGGCAGGACGTGGCCACCTCGGTAAATGTGCGGTTACAGGGGTCGCATGGGTTGATTTGCCGATTTGGAAATAAACGGGAAATTCTCTGGTTGGCCAATGCTAACGGCACCGTGACGCGCATGTGCCAGAATGGCAATAAATCGCCGCGACCGCAATATTGGCCCGCGCTGCTGCCCCATCTTCATTTTGCGCTATTGCCCAACTGTTACGTCAATATCTGCTGGCTGCACGGTAAACAACGCGTTGCCCAAACGCTGGATTCTCCGATGGCACTGGCGGATTCCGGAAAGGCTGGTAGACCATGATAAAAGACGTTCTGTCCAACTCGTTCAAGCGAACGTATGGCCAGCGCCCGCGCGGCTTTGCAATCATTACTGTGGTGGCCATGATAGGCTTGGTGGCGGCATGTTTTGTGGTGCTGGCGGAGGTGTTTTCCTATCAACTTAAACTCACCAATACCACCATCGCCCGGTTGCAAGTGGACCTGCTGCTTAGCGCCGGGACACATTGTGCCATTGCTGATCTGGCGGATGGAAACGTACCGGCAAAACCATGGACGGTGGACCTGCCGGCCGCGCTGGCGAAAGAAGGCGGGCAACTCTCCATCACGGCCCACCAACAGGCTGAAAATGAAATAAGTTTTACCGTGAACGCCGCATTCTCCAATCTGCACTCCCATCGCGTATTAGAATTCCAACGATCCGCCAGGCATTGGCGTTTAATCCAGGTAACCATTCCCGGATCGTCCTTTGGCATGGCGAGTTTTGAACCGCCAGCATAAGTAATTCTACCGCCGGTTCGGACATCGCTCGAAGTTCCGCCGCTATATGGAAAACGTCACTTCGCTGCGCTCATCGTGCGGCACAATTCAACGATAGTCTTATCGCCGGTATCCGCTTCCGGTAGTATCAACACCACTCTTTGCTGTACTGAAGCGCTCTTTTTTTTCGCAGAGAGCTGGTCGACCATGAAACAAAATGCCAGGCGTAATTTGACCACGTCTGGCTCAATATAAAATTCTAAACTGGAGTTCTGGCGTGAAAATACGGTAACTCCTCGTGAAATAATGACTTTATCACTTTTCGATTTCCCGGCACTGAAAACAGCCCCCCATCGAAAATCAAGGAACTTCGCAGTATTTACATGAGAACATTTTACCGTCGAAAAACCACACCCAGCACCCATGAAACGCAATACTATCAAGGGTTTTCTCTTACGGAAATGAACTTTATTGGGCTAAACTCCGGAATAAATTGTGACCTCCGTCGTACCATCGGTGGTATAAAAATCCCGTCTGTTCCAAGGAAGGCGATTAATGCGGGCGGGCGTTTTTTCGAAAGTCGCCGGGAGTGTGGCCCGTGCGCCGCCGGAACAATGTGGAGAGTTGGGCCGCACTCTGCAGACCAACTTTTTCCGCTATTTTTTCCAGCGACCAGGTGGTTTCCAACAGCAAGGTTTCAATTCCGGCGATACGAACGTTCATGATTTCATCTTTTGGCGTGTGTTTGAGTATTTCCATAAAACGATGTTCCAGCCAACTGCGCGATACCGGTTTGACGGTAGCGGCAATATGATCCAGAATACTCTCGACGTTGATTCCACGCCCCGATTTGTCACGGATAAAACGCAACGCTGCGACCAAGGCTGGATCAGCAATTGCCAGAACATCGGTGCTGCGGCGGGTAATGACCCCGATCGGTGGTACGAGTATCTCCTGCTTTTCCGGATACTTTCCCGTCATCATCCCGGCGAGCATCTCTGCCGCCAGATAACCGATTCGCTCGGTTGCGGGTGCCACGCTGCTCAACGGCGGATTGGCCAGCTCACACAGCACCTCGTCGTTATCAAAACCAATGACTGCAGTTTGATCCGGCACCCAGATTCCGCAGCAGTGGCAGGCATTGAGCACCTGCCTTCCACGGATATCGTTACACGCCATGATGCCAACCGGCTTTGGCAGACCAGCCAGCCAGCCCTCCAACTCCTTTTCGTGCAAAAGGGACTCAGCTTCAATAGCGGCGACCCGCATGCCGGATCGGGCTTTATCGCCTTCAAAGACCGCGACCTTCCGCTCGGAAGCACCAATTGCGCCTATAAAATAATCCCGCAGGTGTTCGGAATAATCCGCGCCGGAAAAACCACAGAACGCAAAGTTATGGAAGCCTCGTGACCGCAGGTGTTCCGCCGCCAGCTCGGCAACATTCTGCTCATCATTAAGGATTCGCGGAATTTTTGCCGCCGGGTGAATCCCTCGCAAATCAACAGCGGGTATCCTCCGACGGCGAATAAACTCCAGTTCTTCAGAGGTTTCAATACGAGCGATGATGCCGTCGCATCTTACCTTTTGCAGCCAGGCTGGAATGCGATCTCCCAGCACTCGTTCCTGATACAGGACGGACCAATTGTCGTGAATTCGTATGAATTTGGCGATACCACGCAACAAACCCCGTCCATAAACCCGGGATGATTCAATCAACAGCCCGACGACCTTTCTGGAAGAACCGGAATCTGCGGCAGTGGAATCAATGCTTGCCAATCATTATCCTCCTAATTTCAGCCGACCAACGAGTAGCCGCCGCCCGCTTTTCCCCTGTATTTTGCCCGCCGTTCAACAGCCATGCGTTTTTCATAACCGCTCCGGCGATGGGCGTCAAGAGGGTCGGCAGGCAACCCGTGGGCTTTTCTCCATTCCGCGATGACGGGACGGGTATCGGTCAGAAAAGCCTGACGCAGAATATTTTCACTGGCCACAAGATCCTCACGGCGCTGTGATTCGGCCAAGGCCTTGCGATCCACTAAAAGGGCCTTAACGTAAAGTTGCTGCGCCATGTCAACGGTCTGAATCATCGCGTCAATTTTCGGCTTTAGATTATGGCTCTGATCCACAACGTAGGAAATGGGAACCGCTGCCCCTTTGCGGAAACGATGGTTTTCAATTTCGTGAAAAATTCGGAACACTTGAAATGGGTCGATGGAACCCAATGTTAAATCATCATCAGCGTATTTGCGATCATTAAAATGGAACCCGCCGAGCATGTTCTCGTCCAGCAGCCACGCGACAATTTGTTCCACGTTGGCCGCCTGATAGTGATGGCCGATATCCACCAGAACCTTGGCCCGCGCTCCGGTATTTTTGGCAAACCAATAGGCCATCCCCCAATCGGCGATATCGGTGGCGTAAAACGCCGGCTCAAACGGTTTGTATTCCAACAGCATAGTCATACCGTCAGGCATGGCGGTGTACACACGTTGCAGCGCCTCGGCCATCCAATGCTTGCGCTGAATGATATCGGATTGACCGGGATAATTCGTGCCGTCACCAAACCAAAGTGATAGATGCTGACTGCCCACAGCCTTACCTATTGCAACCGAATCGAGGATATGTTCCACTGCCGCATTCCTAACATGTTCGGATCTATTGCTGAGGCTCCCCCATTTATATTCCTGTCCTTCAAATACGTTGGGATTGATGGCCCCAATTCGCACGCCATGCGTTTGAGCTATCTTACACACATCATCCAACGCTTGTCCTTTCTTGAAATCCCAGAGCGTATGCACCGCGACCGTTGGACACGCGCCGGTAAGTTTATGAACATGCCCGGCATCGGCCAGCTTCTCCTCTATGCTGACCGCCGAGGCATCCTGCAGGAATTTTCCGAACCGTGTACCGGTGTCGGCAAAACCCCATGAGGGTAGCTCAATCTTGAACGCGTCGAGAAGAGGGAAAATGTGATCTTGGTGAGTGGTCATTACGAAATCCTTTATATTAGCTTCAATAACATTAAACACTGCGTACCGTAAACCTATACGGTTACGCTTACCCCAAAATTTGCCGAGGCATTGCAATTCAGCCATGGCCGCTGCCCACAAGGGTATCGGCCACGGGTTCCATATCACCGGTGAACAGCCGCCGCCAGAACAATC
>JBMFGW010000069.1:0-21195 GCA_049977145.1 Phycisphaerae bacterium | reverse complement strand
TGATATTCAAGGAGTCCAGCAGGAGTTACCATACCTGCGCAAACTGGGCGTTAATGCGCTGTATTTCAACCCGATTTTTGAAGCGCCCGGCGTGGTAAAATACGCTCCGGAGGATTACCGGCATATCGATGATGGGTATGCGATAAAGGGCTCGCGGAAACTTTTATATGGCGAAAAAGTAGGCAATCCGGCAACTTGGCAATGGTCAAAATCAGATTTGTTATTTCTGCATTTTCTCTCCGTGGCCCACCAGCAGGGATTCAAAGTTATTCTCGACGTTCCCTTCCACCATTGTGGAGCAGATTTCGGTCCATTTCAGGATGTGTTAAAACACGGGCTAAAATCGCGATACGCACACTGGTTTCGGATCGAACATTGGGGACCGCCGGTACGGTACAGGGGCCTTGGTGGCACAGCCAATGGCGTACCGGTTTTCGCCCACTACCCGAAGACAGGACTCGCTCCGGGACTTTGCCAGTACTTTTTTGCCGTAACACGAAGGTGGCTGGCACCCAATGGGAATCCGACGGCGGGGGTAGACGGTTGGCGATTAGATATGGCGGGGGCGATACCACATCCCTTTTGGATCGCCTGGAGGAAGGTACTCAACGGGGTTAAGCCCAATGCCTTGGCCATTGGCGAGCAATGGACCTCGGCGCAGGCGTGGTTGAACAAGGGCAACCAGTGGGACGGACAGGAAAATTATCCCTTTGCCAATGCCGCGATGTATTTTTTCGTGGATCACCGTGGTGTGGGCAAACCGGGAATAGGGCCGAGACGCTTCGGGCAGGCGCTTCAGGACCTGCTGAATCGGGATCCCTACCAGGTCGATTTAGTGCAATTGAACCTCTTGGACAGCCAGGATCCCTGCCGTTTTGTCTCACGGTTCATGTATCCCGACCGAACCTACTGGCCACCATCCCAGCACATCGGCAAACAACCATCGGCGCAAGCGTATCAGCGGCTGCGGCAGGTGGTGGCGTTGCAGGTAGCTTTCCCCGGCGCACCAATGTTTCTATACGGTGATGAGGTAGGAATGTATTCCGCCGCCGGTTATCCGTTGAACTGCCAACCGATGGTGTGGAAAGATCTGCTGCCGTACGATGACCCGCATGTGAAGATCCATACGCGACTGCTGAATTTTTACCGACGAGCCATTGCCGCCCGGCGGCAGCTTGCGCCGCTCCAGTGGGGTTATTATGGCCAGCTTCTGGCCGAAAGTCGGCGGGATGTTTTTGCCTTCCATCGCGACCTGGACAATCAGCATGTGTACGTGGTATTTAATCGCAGCGCGGTGGTGCGGCACATCCGAGTACCGATTTTCGCGTCTGACATCGGCCATCACCTGTTCAATTATCTAAGCCGCCGACAGATGAAGCTGGTTTTTCCGCCCGTAGGCGATATGGCCGGGAGGCCGATTCTGCGGCGACGAAAAGCAGTCCACGGGTATCCGGTGAAGGGGCGGTACCTGACTATTGAGATTCGGCCCTGGGGCAGCGCAATACTGGCGCGATAATGGAATCAGATAACCATATTTTTAAGTAAACCGCATTGCTCTATATGCCTTCGGGCTTTGCGCCCAATGCAGCTTGCTGGCCAGCATTCCCCAATGACTCATGGACGGATTTTCCACCAGATGCAACAGCTGTTTTGCCCGCCGCACCACAACATATTGTCCCGCCGCCAGCGGCTGGCTTATCTGTCCGTCAAAACTGACCTGCGTGCCGACAGTCCCCCACATGGGGGTGATGCGTATTTGATCCGGCACGGCCACGGGCCGGAACGACAATGACCCTATTACCGCGATGAAACCCATCGCATTACGCTGAAACATCCGGTAAAATGCGTTAAAACAAAAATTTTGAGCAGTCCAGAGCCGGGATGGGGGTTCCGCAATACGCGATTGTATATTATATCAATTTTTTTTAAGACTTTTACGTATGGATGTCTGATAATAGCTTATTGGATCGCCAATAAGCTGATGGTATGGATGCTGTGTTCCACGCTTAAGGATGTGCCACGAGGTTACAATATGATATTACGATCCATCTTGGTTTGCTTTATAGTTGGTGGTGCGCTTACGGCTTTGATCCCAACCGGCACAGCAACAGCACAAAACCCGGCGCGGTGGTCGCAGAGATCGCCTACCGCCCGAATCCGAAGCGCCGACGGACAAAACCAGCCCCAGCGCACGGGCGCTGATTTTCCCAACCCCGGGAAACCGCGGCTGAATTACACCCAGCGTGTAGCGCTGGCCTGGCAGATTGCGCTGGCGGCCAATAATTTTTCGCCGGGAATTCTGGATGGCAATTTTGGCCCGCATTCCCGCACGGCGTTGCGGGAATATGCGGCGCGATTTTTCCCCGGCGTCAATCCACTGAATCCACATGATCCCAAGGTGTTTGAGGCCTTGGGCGTGGAGGTCAACGATGTTATTACGCAATATACCATCACGCAAGATGATGCTGATGCCGTGGGCCATTTGCATTGGACGTGGCTTAAGATGGCGGCCGGCTCGCGAATGCCCTATGCCTCGCTGGAGGATTGCCTGTGTGAAAAGTTCCATTGCACCTATGCGCTCATGCGGGCGCTGAATCCTCATGTGAACCTGCAACAGTTGTCGGTTGGGGAAACCCTGAAGGTACCTAATATCCGCCCATTTCCCGGCCCGAATGATTTCGGCAATCCCGGTGGGTTGCAAGCGGTGATTCAACAGGATAAGGATACCTTTCCGGAAGTACATGTGGCGTATCTGACGGTAAATCTAGCCCAAAAGGCAATCCGGGCGTATAACCGGCATAATCAGGAAGTGGCCTTATTCTGGTGCTCCATTCCCGCGCATAAGGCCGAACTACCGACGGAAGATGGAGTCATAAAGGACATTGCCCTGGATCCAAATTACACCTTCCTGCCATCCATGTATCCGCAGGCGGATATTGATCACCGTTTAATCATTCCGCCAGGGCCGCGTAATCCGGTAGGCATTGTCTGGATGGGGCTGAATCTGCCCGGTGTGGGCATGCACGGCAATCCGGTTCCGCAGCACATAGGTCTGACCGGTTCCCATGGCTGCTTCCGCATGTGCAATTGGGATGCGGTGCATCTGCTGACCATGGTACATATCGGTTTACCGGTGATTATGATTAACCCGAAGAAGCCCATTCCCCTGACCGTGCCGCTGCCACCGGGGATTGACCCACCTGGATTGCCGGAACAGTCAGAATATGCCGCGGCACCCCGGCATGACACGCCACGCAATTGAAGTATTGGTCAACTCAGCGGCTGTACCAATTTTTTATCGGCAACCTGCGTAAGTCGCAAATCATGTCGGCGAAAACGCAACGTGTGCCGTTACGCCCACGCACCAGTCCGAACCACCGTTTTTCAATACATTATTCCAATCCCGACAAAAAAACGCCCCCGCCGCCGCTTTTATTCCCAATTTCCCGCTGGTGCGTTACAATTATAATAGTAATATAGAAAGGTTCACTATGAATATTGCGGTTATTGGAGGAGCGGGATACATTGGCTCGCATGCGGTAAAATTATTAGTGGAACGTGGTCACCATGTTACCGCCATCGATAATCTCACCGAGGGGCATCGCGCTGCGGTGCATGCAAAGGCGCGGCTGGTGGTGATGGATTGCGCCAATACGGCGGCCCTGGCGACGGTATTGGGTGCTGACAAAATTGAAGCGGTCATGCACTTTGCGGCCAGCGCCTACGTCGGTGAAAGCGTGCAGAACCCCCGTAAATACTATCGTAACAATGTAGCCAACACGATTAGTATGCTGGATGCCATGAATCTGGCGGGAGTTAAAAAACTGGTGTTTTCCAGTACCTGCGCCACCTACGGCGAACCACAGCGTGTGCCCATTACCGAAGACATGCCGCAGAATCCAATAAGTCCTTACGGCCAAAGCAAGCTCATGGTGGAAAATATTCTCAAAGACACCGCCAGAGCGGAAGGCTTGGCATTCGCGGCTCCACGTTATTTTAATGTGGCCGGTGCGGCGCTGGATGGCAGCATCGGTGAAGATCACCGTCCGGAAACACATCTGCTTCCCATTGTTCTGCAAGTGGCACTGGGGCAGCGTCCGGCGGTGGACATATTTGGTAATGATTATCCGACACCGGATGGCACCTGCATCCGGGACTATGTCCACGTCTGGGACTTGGTGGAGGCCCACTTGGTACTGCTGGAGCACGTGCAACCCGGGCGCGGATTGTTCTACAATTTGGGCGTGGGGCGGGGATATTCCGTACGGGAAATTATCGAGGCCTGCCGCAAGGTAACCGGTAAGCCCATCGCCACACGGGAAACCGCCCGCCGTCCTGGTGATCCACCGGCGCTTTACGCGGCCGCGGATCGCATGGCGAAGGATTTCTCCTGGAAAGCTAAAATCACGGATCTTCACATGATCGTGGAATCCGCATGGCGCTGGTTGCAAACGCATCCCAATGGCTATTGCTGATCAGCTCCGCGCCCATGCCGACATTCCCGGTGTCACGATCCGGCGCTATCTGGAATGAATCAGCTTGGCGGTACGCGGTAAATTACGATGCCGGGGACGGTGTTTTCGGCGATGGGCCTTAAACCCAGCGCTTGGAGTGTGCCGATGTTCCGTGGTGTGATAATCGGATCAAATCCGTAGGTTTTACGCAGGCGAATGATTTCCGGCCAATCGACCAGCAGATAATTAACATGGTGCATTTGCAGATACCGCAAAGCGGCCTTGGCGCCGCCGCGGTGAAACGCGCGCGCTAATTCATTGCGGTCAAACACGGTGGCATATATAACCTGCCCGCGGATATACAACGGGGTCGACAAACCTTCGAGATAATAACGCGTGTGATCCGTAAACTGCCCCGGCGGCGGCGACTCTAAAAGCCAGTCTTGCGGCAGACTGATCGCCGCACCAATGGGTGGCGGCATTTGCGTATGAAGGGGCCCGAGAAATAGCCCGGCTTCGGGCCGCAGCAGCAATCCACAAGCCGCGGCTTGCAGTGTCATTAGAGTGGTGGCTGCCATGCGATACGCCGACAGCAGTTCTGCCGCCATGCCCAGCAGCCAGGCCAAAGGGATTACGGAGGGCAAGAGAAAGCGGGCCTGTAATTGCGTACAGGTCAGCCAGGCGATTACCTGCACCGCCAGACACACTATCATCAGCCACGCCTGCCGCCCGCAAAATAATCCCAGGCCGATGGCGGGAAGCACCACCAGCCAGATTGGCCCCAGGCGCAAATACCAAGGCGTTTGCGGCCCTGGAAATCCGGGATCTGCGCGTAGCGCATCAACCCACGCCGCTATTCCCGGTGACCATTGGCGGTCCAAAATGGATTGATCGGCCAAGGCCCGCAAATGCCCGGCTACGCCCGCATCGCGCACGGGCGGGCGGTGGCCGTGGTCAAACCTCAAGGCGATGGATTTGCTCCAATGCCCACGCCCCAAGGTTCCGGTAAAAATTGGAAATATCGGATTGCCGAAGCTCTTGGCCGTGTGCGTGGCGACCATAGACCGCGCCATCCAGGGGCTGTACAGCAGTAGTGCGGTGATGACCACCACCGCCAGTTGACGAAAATTGCGGCGCGCCAACAGCATGGCCGCAACCGGCAACGCCACCATCACGCCCGCAGTCATTTTGGTTCCCACCGCCAGTCCCAGCAAGACGCCCAGAATGATCCACTCTCCCGATCGCCATTGGGATCTTGCCGCCCCCGCCATACTGAGGGCTAAAACGCCATACAACAGTACGAGGCCATCGTTATACGCTAAGGAACCGACCACCAGCGTCCATGGCGTGACCAGAAATAGCAGCACCGCCAGAATTCGCCCCGGCGCCTTGAGATTCAGTGGCGCCAGCAAAATTCCCGCCGCCGCTAACAGTGTTACCATGGCATGTAAACTCTGCGCTGCAAATACCAGCGCATAGATATAACCCGATCCCACCGCCGAGCGCGTGATGGCCGCAAGCATCAGATAGAGCATTTCCATATTTAATGACAAATAAGAGTATATGTTGCCCTTGACCGGAGCGGTGGAATGCAATTCCAGAAATTGCCGGGGTAATTGCAGATGATATTCCAGCACATCAAAACCGTTGCCTTCGGTATGCCACAATGTTCCGGCAGGAAACGTCACCGCAATGAGCAGCACGGCAATCGGGATGCAGGCCAACAGAATAGACCAGTATTGGCGGGCGATGGGGCGGCGGAGAAATTCAAGATCTGGTTTTAGTTGCCGCGCGAAAGGATAGCCGATGGCGGCAGCGGCAAGCAGCAATGCGGCACAAATCGGCCCGGAAATCAGGCCGCAGCTGCCCAGTGCCAGCGTGGCCAAACTCAGTAACCCCAGCCCCAACGCGGCGGCAAGCACCAACCGGAAGCCCAGCGGCCAAGGGGACAGCTTTATCACCGGCAGGGTACGCATCCCATGGGTAATGGCCAGTCCCAGCAATATGGCCGGAAGAATAATTACGCCGGCCCAGGCGGCATTGCACAGCGTGGCGAGAACGGCGAGCATTTGCGAACCGGAAATAACCAGCATCATCAGTAAAGTAGCGATCAGCAATGCTGGAAGCAGTAACCAACGCGGCAGCCGATTGGGGGCATTAACCAAAGCGGCGGGAGACCGGCGATAGGCAATTCGCGATTTCATCACGCAAACCAATAGACGCATTGCCCGTTGTTGTCAAATGCCTGGCCCATCGGCGCGCTTTCTGTTTTGTAACCGTTCACGGCCTTTCGGCCTTCCGGCTCGGTATGCGTGCACGGCGGTACCGCTCCCTTACGGTCGCGGCTCGGTCTGCCGCCGCGCGTGGCGGATACGCAAAAAACATCTTGCATGAACGGTTACTCTGTTTTCGGGCGATTGGGGTATGACAATTTTTCCGGGCGGGGGGCGAAATCGACGGCATAAAAGCCGATCCTAAGGCATCGCGAAGAAATAACGTGAGCAATTATGGCGCAGGAATTTTGACCGCCGGCAAGGCGCTCGCGAGGCGCATATCCGCATGGATTCTGTAACGAGCGAGCAACGCCGCCGGCGGCCAAAAGAACCAGCCAGAATGCTCAGGTTATTTTTTCGCGATGCCTAAGATAATGGTTCGTGCTGGCAACTCGTGCCGCGGGCACCTGCCCGGATTTATTGCCACGCCCGGCGATTGCTGGGGAGTTGATCTTATTATCAAATCTTGGTGGGCGTGGTATAACTTGAATTTGTATTTGATAGGGCGTACAATTTATTGCATACTTAAACGGTAGGTATTATATGCAATTGGTTGTGGCGTTGGTCAAAAATAGAATTGTCTGGAACTTGTGCGGCGATGGCTGAATTGAAAGCAACGAATATTACCTGGCATCCATCCAAGGTCACGCCGGATGACCGCGCTAGGGCCACGCATAATCGGCCCTGCATTGTCTGGCTTACGGGGCTTTCCGGATGTGGAAAATCAACCATTGCGGCGGCCTTGGAACACGCTTTGATCTTGACGCGGCATCCGGCGTATGTGCTCGACGGCGACAATCTGCGGCACGGCCTGAATAGCGATCTGGGATTTTCGCCGGAAGATCGGACGGAAAATATTCGACGGGCGGGAGAGCTGGCGCGGCTGTTTGCGGATGCCGGGCTGATTGTCATAGCGAGTTTTATAAGCCCTTATGCGGCGGATCGGCAACGGGTGCGCGCGCTCGTGGGGCGGGATGAATTTGTAGAGGTGTTTGTCGATGCACCACTGGCGGTTTGTCAACAGCGCGATCCCAAAGGGTTGTACAAAAAAGCGCGCGCCGCGATTTCCGCCGGAAAGCCAATGGGCTTTACGGGAATTGATGCGCCTTATGAAACGCCGGTGAATCCGGAAATACATCTGCGCACGCATCAGCAATCCGTCCCGGAAGCGGTGGAAATTATTCTTAATTATCTTCGTCGGCAGGGACGATTACCGAATCAGGAGTAACGCGGTGGTTCAATATGTTGATTTACACACGCACAGTACCGCCAGTGACGGGACCCTGACGCCTACGCAACTGATCAATAGTGCCCGGGCGGCGGGATTGGTGGGTTTGGCGCTGACGGATCACGACAGTGGCAACGGGTTACTGGAAGCCCAGACGCAGGCGGCGAAGATCGGTATGCGTTTTGTGCCAGGGATAGAAATCTCTGCGGAATATCCGCAGCCGGGTACCATGCATATTCTGGGTTATTACATTGATCCGCTTTCGCCGGCGCTTAAACGCATGAGCGATATTTTGCTGGAAGGGCGGAATAATCGTAATCCGCGCATTATCGCGCGGCTCAATGAATTGGGTTGTCGCATCACGCTGCCGCAGGTCCAGGATATTGCGCGGCGCGGCGCTATGGATGGCCGGGAAATTGTGGTGGGACGGCCCCATATTGCGCAGGCGATGGTGGAGGCCCGCTGCGTGAGTTCGGTCAAGCAGGCGTTTGATGTTTATCTGGGCGCTACGGGAGCCGCGTATTTTGATAAAGAGCGACTGACGGTACGGCAGGCACTGGCGTGTATTCATGCCGCCGGCGGCGTGGCGGTTTTGGCGCATCCGGTGCAATTGCGCACGGATAATCCCGCCGCACTGCAACATGTAATTGCGAATCTGGTTGCGGCGGGCCTTGATGGTATTGAGGTGTGGCATAGTGATCATCGACCGCAGGATCGGCAATTGTTCCTGGAATTCGCCCGCCGCTACAACCTTGCGGCGACCGGTGGATCAGATTTCCATGGTGCACCCAAGCCGGATATTGCGCTGGGACTGGGGCGTGACAATGTGCGGGTACCGGTGGAATATCTGGATCATCTGGAACAGGCCTGGCGGAACCGGCGGGCCAAGCAGACGCTGGAGGCGCCAATATGAGTGCCTCCGTGACGGCGCCGCTGTTTGATATTGAGAAAATCAACGCCGCTTTCCAAGGTGGTCATCCCGCGGAACTGATCCGCTGGGCTGCGGCTACATTCGACGATGATCTTATGATGAGCAGCAGTTTTGGCGCTGAAAGCCTATGCCTGATTCATCTGGCTATTGCAGTGCGCCCGGAAATTCCCATTGTGCTGATCAATACCGGTTATCTGTTTCCGCAGACGCTGGCGTTCATGGAAGCCATGCGCCAACGGTTCCATTTGAATGTGCGTGAATATCACAGCCGCCATGATCCGGTGGTGTGGCTGACGATCAACGGTGAAAGCGATCCGCGGGTGCGGCAACATGTGGAGGCGTGCTGCGCCGCGAATAAAAATGAAGTCTTTGACCGGGCCATGCGGGAGTTAGCGCCGGCGGCATGGCTGCGGGGTGTGCGGGCGCAGCAAACCGACCATCGCGCCGCGCTGCAGCCGGTGCAATGGAATCAGCGGGTGAAGTGCTGGGCCATTTCGCCGCTGCTGGCATGGACGCATCGGGAGGTTCATGCGTATATGAAGCAGTATGAGTTACCCTATCATCCTTTATGGGAACAGGGATATAACTCCATTGGATGTAACCCGGAAACCTGTACCCGGCCGGTCGGGGCGCATGCGGATCAGCGCGACGGGCGCTGGGCGGGGATGGCGAAAAAAGAGTGCGGCATCCATCTGGATCAGGGGGCGGGCATTTGAGCCGCAGCGCAATGCGGCGGGCTGCTGAAAACCTGGGATTGTAACACGCTTGACATACCACGCCGGACACCACAGTGTGTTACGGTAAGCGTGCAATCGGTAACGCCATAAGTCTCTCTTAAGTTTTTTCTTATTTTATCCGATAAAAATTAAGGCAAAGGAGCCTTCGGACATGCGGTGCTCCAGGGGCGTGATAAATTGTTCAGGTGGACTGGCAACTGTGGGTATTCCTAAGCGCTGTGATTCGCGGTATAAACCTTTCTGCCGGGCGATTCGTCTGGGGCCTACGGAGTTTTTAACGCCATGCGGGAAACGTATGGTGCCGCGCGGCGTTTGGCGGATAGCAGCTTTTTCGTTAATCGAATTGCTGGTGGTAATATCAATTATTGCGCTGCTCATCGCAATATTACTGCCAAGTTTGACGCGGGCTAGGGAATTGGCCAATCGGGCCGTGTGTGCGGCCAATGTTCGCGGAATAGGGCAAGCGATGCTCATCTACGCACAAAGTAATCACGGACAATTTCCTTGTGTATTGCCGCCCGTGCATACCAGATACCAAAATGGTCCGGGGGCTGCGGCCGCCGATAATGCGGCCTCTATCACAACAATCTTGCGCAATGAATACGGCGGCAACGCCTGGCAGCGAGGATCGCCCATGGCCTGTTTATGGCTTCTGGTGATAAGCGGTCAGATTACGCCTAAGAGTTTTATCTGTCCGTCGGATGTGCTGGCTACCGCATCCTCGGAGGAATACAGCAACAACAGCACCTATTATTCAAACTTTGGCGTGGTACTGGGAACGGTTTCCCACACCGGGCAGGGTGAAAGCTATTCCATATCCTTTCCGTGGAATTACAGGAATGGGGCTTATATTGTCGGCAGTTGGTGGAATACCAATGTCGCTACAGCGCAACTGCCTTTGGTTTGTGATATGGCTCCGGCGGAGGATACCGCCGCCGGTGGCAATATGAGACGCGTTCCGACCGCACCTTTGGCCAATAGTGACGGTAACTTTATTTTCAATTCCGGGAATCACAATGGTACCGGACAAAATGTGGGCTTTGGAGATACGCATGTCGTCTGGGCGACGGATCCTTACGTTGGTGAGGATGGTGATAATATCTTCACCTACGCTTCAACAGGCGGCGTAGCAGGTGGGGGAACAGCTTTAACACCGGCGGGGTTCGCGCCTGATTCTGTGCTGCCGACCGTGGCGCCATTTGATACCGTGATGACTCCGGTGCGCGATGTCGCCACAGGCGCATGGTAAGCGGTAGGGCGTCAATAACTTCGAAGTCTTGCGGCCTGGGCCTCTTGCCCGTGCCACGTTGGTTCACCATACAAGACTATTCGATTGCAGTGCAAATCGGGAAGTAATTGCGATACCATTCCTAAGGCGCCCGGGAACGGGTGTATTCTGGATTATAAAAACCATAGCGGCTATACTCCATGCGTCACCGTGCTGGTGAATGGAAAGTCAACGGAGCGTATAGTTATGGCAATTGAGCACCCGGCGGCGATCCGGCTGAAGGAAAAATTCCCGAATCTCGGCTTGCAAGCAGCGAATTTTCGCGGGCAGATTCAAATTTCCGTCCCACCGGCGCACTTTCTCCCGGTGGTAACATTTTTACGTGATGACCCGGCACTGCGCTATGACCTGCTGGCCGATATTACCTGTGTGGATTACCTGAATTTTCCGAGTTGGGAGCAGCCGCGGTTCGGTCTGGTTTATATTTTCAGCAGTGTCGAAAAAAATACGCCGCGATTGATTTTGCGGGTGTTCGTCAATGACAATGAATTGGAAATTCCGTCTCTGGTACCGCTGTATGCGGGGGCGGAATGGCTGGAACGAGAAGTGTTTGATATGTTTGGCATTACTTTCACCGGCCATCCGGACCTGCGCCGTATTTTGACATGGGACAGTTTTAAATCCTACCCATTGCGGAAGGATTATCCGGTTGTCGGTTTGGGCGAACGGGAGAACTACCCGGTTATCACGCGCCAAGGTTCTTGATGCACAAGGCCATATCTGCGCTGGTTTTTATGGAGCTTTGACAGAACATGGCGTTCACCCAACCTTGGAAGTGTTTTTTTCCCACTGTGGTTCTGTTGCTGGGCGGCTCTATTGCGACAGCGGCATCGGTGGTGATACCTGCCCCCAGCGGCAATACGCCGGTACCTGCAGCCGCCGCTGCACCGACTCATCAGGCGCCGCTTACAACGTCTGCGGTAACTGCCAATAGCAGCCGGGGACCGGTATTTCAAGAGACTCTTAAACTCTTTCATTTGGGGTTAAGCCCCGGCATGATCGGATCCATCGTGCTGGGCTCACTGAAATCTACCGCTGATCCTGAATTAACGCCCTATTTTTTAATGGTAAGCCGTGTAAAATCACCGGAACTGCGGCTTATTGGCCTGCTGGATGCCAATGCCGTAAGCAAGGATTCCAAACTCATTGATATTCCAGAATTTTTAGCCATACCGATTCCGCGTTTGATCGGACCGTCGTTGGCGGTACTGATTCAATCTGGAAGCATTTCATCAGCACAGCTTACGCAGGTGATGAATACAGCGATTGAACCTTCGGAAAAGCTCATGGCCGCCTCGGAACTGGTGAATCGCGGCCAAGCGTCCGCGGCGGTAAAGGTGCTTGATGAGCTTACGGAAAGCCCGACGGATTCGGTCCGGTATTACGCCGCGTTAACACTCCTGCAATATCATTCCGTTGCTCAAAACCGGCTGGGGCAAAAACTATTAATGCAGTTGGCCGCCCGCCGGGCGTTGCGATTGGTGGATTTGAAAGACGCCTTGCTGGCCCGTGCCGCCGCCCAGAAAATCAAAGCGGCGGCCACGTGGGCCGTCAAAATTGCCAAGGACCCGCACAATCCCTGGTCGCTCCGCCGCCGGGCGGTGCAGACCCTCTTGGTATTGGGGGATTCCTCCGCGCCTTCCCTTCTGGCCGGGATGATTCGATCCGCCAAGGGAACGATTGATAAAATTGAATTGGGTTTACTGGCGATTCAATATCCCCATGGGTTGTCGGCCGCTGCGGTTCGATTGTTACAGCAGCCTGATTCTCCGCTGTTGACCGGAATAGCAAAAACCGCGGCGGTGGCGGTGGCGGGTAAAGACCCGTTATCCGGAATTTTGGCGCTGATTCAACAGGGGCAACCTATTTTCCTGAACTGGGCGCTGGCTTATGCGGAACCGCCGCGTATAACGCACCGCTTGACTATTTTGCAAGCCTTGATTGGATATGCCACCGACGCTGGCAATGGGGATGATACGGATTTTCATCGCGCGATGGCGGCGGCTACATTATTGGCCAATACCAATGGCCGTCGAGAACGGAAAATCCTCGCCGCCGATTTGAATTCACCCAATGCGGGTATTGTTGAAGCCACACTAGCAGGGATGATTGAAAGCCACCATGCGAATTTTGCACCGCTGATTATGCCCTATTGGAAACAGTTATTAGCCCGAGACCATCGTAAAATAAGGGAATTTGCGGCCATGGAACTGGCGCGGGAGGGGCATAAAGTGGAACTTCCAATCTTGCGAAATATTGTGCTTTATGAGCTGCGCCGGAGCGATGGGTTCCGGGCGGCGGCGGGATGGTACTATGTTAAAATTACCGGCCGCGGGCCGGCACTATTGGCGGCGGTGCAAAACAGTGTGGCTACCCGCCCCGATCATCAGTAACCGTTACACAATATGGGGGCACACTCCGCCTGCCCGACTGGGTCTCTGTAAAAGTTGCGCTTGAAATAGCGTAGCAACAAATTTTAAAGTGAAATTGCCGCTTGTGCCGACAAATTTGATAGATAAAGAATTCCGGAGGAAGAGGGACTGACCCTCAATAAACCGGTACTGGTAAAAATGGGGTGCTGCGGACTTAGTGTCGGCATATATACTACGCGGGCCAAGTTACCACCAGACGGTTGCCACGGACCTGCCGGAAATTCGGAGAGTTTGTTCTTGCTATTGCCGCCTTGACTTGTGTATAATGACTTGTGCAGAGGAATAGGCTGAGCAACTCCGACCATTTGCCGCAACATAAGGAGCTTGCCATGGTAAACCAAGAATTCAAAAAAACAGGCAAGGCGGGACTGATTCATCCCGTGGAATCTCTGAATCGGTCTGAACGTATGGAGGCACGCGCGACGCGCAGCGTAGCTGGACAAGGTCGTATATTGGCTTGTCCGGTTTCGTTTACCGCGGATAGCGGCGGTCTTCGGAAAAAGTTCAGTCAGAGTATTCCGATGGCTGGTCCGAGGAAAGGTGAACCAACCGTGTGCCCGTCGGAAGTATTTCTGGGATGATGCGCAAGAGGGTGACATCAACCGTTGTCATACTTGCGCCGGCTTTTTCGGGCGTCCCAAGAGGCGAAGGGTGTAATGCAGTGCCATTTTTTCGGCCATCGTTGTCACCCGATGGTCTTCCCCCGGTGGACAACCGCGCCGGAGGCTGGTCCCGCAGGCTTACCCGATCATCACGTATGCTCATAGTGAACCTCCGCCGATCTTAGCACTTCATCGCGGAAGAGCGGGTTGAGTCCCTTGGAAGCTACGGTACTCTGCCAATCGGACTTCCCCATGCTTGGATAAGTCACGCGTTGACACGAAGTCCCACAAACGACAGGTAGTCTCCGAGCTTACGAAAAATTCTCATGCGGCCATTGCTGCGATTAATCCGGAGTTTTGGCGAGAAAATACGCTAAATCCTTGTGAAATAATGACCTATATCACTTTTCGATTTCCCGCCACTGAAAACAGACCCCTCGAAAATCTTGCGATTTACTGCCGTTAGTTCACGGTCGCTCCAGAATCCGCGCAATGCCGGTTTTCAGGTTAATGATCCAGGGTGCTGGGCGTGGCAAACGCACGCGCCCGTCGCCGATATGCAACGGCATCCAGATATAACGCGAGTTCCAAAGGTCTGGCGGAGTCCACCGATCGCCCATGTATATGATGGTCGTAGACTTAGTTCCGACGATTTTGAGAAGAAAGCCGGATTGCGAATTATAGGTATTGGTCCCAGGTGGCGCAATATTGCGAAACTTGCTCCACGGACCAGCCAATGATTTTGCCGTGGCATATACATTTGGATTGGACCGCCAACCCGTGAGATGCGATCCCATCACGTAATACAATCCGTGATAATGCACCAGTCCCAATCCCTCAAGGTGATAAGGAATCAGGCAAATATTTTTCTTGACGCTCAAGTAATTGCGCGACAACTGCACAATCCGAAATCCCGAAGGACGGTCTTCAAACAGTAGATACGCTTTGCCGTTGGTACCGGTATATTCGCCAATATCCCGGCTCTGATGGCCCAATGGCCGGAAGCTCTTTATATAACGGTAATTACCATCAATGGTGTTGCACACAAACACCGCTACAGAGGCATAGCTGTATCCGCGTCCGTCAATGTGGGCATACATGACATATTTGTGCGTGCGCTTGTTGTAAAAAACCTTCGGGCGTTGAAGTATCCACGTTTTGCCAAGATGATCCGGATCAGCAAGTTGCACCACTTTATTGCAGAATATCCAATGCACCAGATCCGTGGAACGATAGCAATCTACATACCTTTTCTTGGGATTGCTATGCCGTGGATGGTCCTCGCCAAAAAGGTAGAAGATATGTCCAAGCCTTAAAATACAACCACCATGCGCCTGAATAATGCGTCCACGATTGTCTCTCCAAATCGCTCCGGGTCGAATGACGCCGGAAGCCTTGGACATTGACGCAGTGGAAAGCAGCACCATTGCCGCCACCAGCAACCAACCGCGGATGGAGCTTAAGGTAATTCTCATTTCTTCCATCATCATTGCGTTCCTATTTTAAGCTTCACTTTCAAGACGCAGATATCTATCGTCCATTGTAGCCTCATCGCGCTGTATCAATGGAACCCTTCTTAAGTGTTTCCCATATTAACCCGGAGCAAGGCTGATTTCAAAATGCCAAAACTTCTGAATCCGGCAAGCATCAACATGCTTCTGCCGTTTCCGCCGGTGTTGTTACGCTTCGGCGCACAATGCCTGCTTAATATTGAAGATTCCCGGTGCTGAGAATTCCGTGACAGCGCAACTCGCGCGGCATATAATATCTGCATGTGCTGTTGCAGCGGCAGGAAATTGTGCGGATTTTTCGATGTCCGATCGGCAAGATGCTATGGCTTCCCGTTCCCCGTTTCACATTCTAACCAAGCCTATTGGTCCAATATGTAATTTGGATTGCCAATATTGCTTTTACTTAAAAAAGGAATCCCTGTTTCCGCAACACCACAAAGCCTCTGATTTCCGGATGCGCGATCAGACACTTGAAGCATACGTGCGCCAATACATTGCCGCCGAACCTGGGGACGAAATTCCTTTCGCTTGGCAAGGGGGTGAGCCGACGCTGCTGGGCATTGCGTTTTTCCAGCGTGCGCTGGACTTGCAAAAAAAATACTGTCCGCCGGGGAAGCGCGTCAGTAACGCCATACAAACCAACGGTACGCTGTTAACGCCGGAGTGGTGCCGGTTTCTGGCTGAAAATCATTTTCTGGTGGGTCTATCGCTGGATGGCCCGCGGGAATTGCATGATCGCTATCGCGTTACACGAAAAGGTCTGCCGACGTTTGATCTGGTCTGGCGCGGGTTGCAACTGCTTAAGGAATACCGCGTTGAATTTAACACGCTGACGGTGGTACACCGTGAACTGGCCTACCAACCGGCTGAGGTATACGAATTCCTGCGCGAGCATGGCAGCGGATTTATGCAGTTTATTCCTCTGGTTGAACGCATTGGCGGATCAGGCAGCCACCTGACGAAGGGCGGGCCTCTGAACATTCTGCAACCACAAGATGCCGTAGCTCCATGGTCGGTTGAACCGCTGCAATTCGGGAAATTTCTGTCTGATATATTTGATATTTGGGTGCGTCGGGACGTGGGGCGGATTTACGTCCAAACGTTTGATGTTCAATTGGGAATCTGGGCGGGATACGGTTCAACGTTGTGTGTATTTGCCGAATCCTGTGGACGGGCGATGGCAATTGAGCATACCGGTGATCTATACGCCTGCGATCATTTTGTGGCACCGGAATACCGACTGGGGAACATTAACGATACCGCACTGGAAATGCTGGTTGATTCGCCTGCTCAAAAAACCTTTGGAACCGACAAGCAGACCACACTGCCCGATTACTGTCGCCGCTGCGATGTAAAATTTGCCTGTAATGGAGAGTGCCCCAAAAACCGCTTTATCCATACACCGGACGGTGAACCGGGATTAAATTATCTTTGTGCGGGTTATAAGCACTTTCTGCATCATATTCGACCCTACATGGAAACGATGTCGCGACTGCTTAAAGCGGGGCATGCTCCGGCGGAAATCATGGGGCTGCTGGCACGCAATCAAACAGCCGCGCGCAATTTCACCGGCAAACCGCCCGGTCGCAACGCTCCCTGTCCCTGCAATTCGGGTCGGAAGTATAAACAATGCTGCGGATCATCCAAGGCCCAGGCAAAAGCCAGATAACTTCCAGGAAACGTCGCGCCGCGCAAGGTTGCCTGCCCCGAGTTATTATCGCACGTCACGGATTGTAAAAGGTTTGAATCGCAATGAACTTTTGGGTGTGCCGGTCGAATTGTAATCTAGGCTCGCCGCGGTTTCCGGTTGAGGATTCGAGTCTCTGCAGCCGCTATATGAGCGCATAATTCGCGCTGCAGTACCATCGCAAGTAGCGGGGCAATGGGGCGACAGCAGCCAGGGGTTACTTCCCGCTTTGCGGCGGGCTTAGAAGTCCCGGATTGTCCATTGCGAGTCACGACGGGCCATTAAGTTCCACGGGGCGTATGGGTTCGGCTCCGGTTGATGCTCCAAGTCCAGGCCGGAATTTCCCGGAACCGTATAGACTTTGAAGAATGCATCGATTCGAGCGGCAAGTTGTTTAATGGTCTGCTGATGCTCCGGATGGTTGTAAACGTTTACCCGTTCATGCGGATCCGCCTGAAGATCATAAAGCTCATTGGGCGCTTCAACCCAATGGAACGGATACCGAAGGATCAACTTGTAGTGATCATTGCGGATCATACGAGCATTCCCGTATTCACAGATAATCGCGTCGCGCCAGTTCGGAACCGATTCACCGCGAAGTTGCCGCAGATAGGATTTTCCCGGGGAATTGATTTTGGCCATCGTTGCCTCATCCCGATGCGCATTGGCAACATCCAGAATGGTCATAAACAAATCAGGGTGACTGACGATTGCGTCGCTGGAAACATTCTTTCGCACGCCGCCGTTGGGCCATGATATAATTGATGATATACGTATGGATTGATCCACAAAATTCTGCGGTACTGTGGCGTTGCCTTTCTCCCAAAATCCGTGATGGCCGCCATTCAATCCGTGGTCGCCCGTGTAGACCACCATAGTATCATCCAATTCTCCCTGTTCTTTCAACGTGGCCAGTACCCGCCCGATCTGATGATCAATATTGTTCACTGCCGCATAGTATTGCGCCAATCGGGCATGTTGCTCGGATGGCAAATGCGGCACGCCATCGCCCGGGTTGGCAATTTGCCCATGGCAGGAAGCAAAGGGTGGAACCTTAAAATAATTTAACGGTTGATTGTTGTAGTAGTCCACATAGTGCTTGGGAGCTTGAATATGGGGCGAATGGGTATCGGTATAACTGACGAACAGAAAAAAAGGCTCGTCGCGCTTGCCGCCGGTTCGACCCTGTTTAAGAAATTCGATGGCTCTGTCGGTCAGAAGCTCAGATTGATTACCGTATTCATGCAACAATTTGCCTTGATTGGAAAAATTCTGTTTTCCAAAATGGGGATACTGCCACACCCAATAGCTGAACCAGTAGTCAAAGCCCACCTTGGGTATGCGTGTGCCGCCACAATGCCATTTTCCAACCAGACCGGTACGATAGCCGGCGGCCTTGAGCGGTTGAGAAATCAGCGTCTGTCCCTTGAGACAATCGTCGGTGACGTGGGATGGCTCATACAACCAGTCCTGAATGCCATGTTGCGAGGGCATGCGTCCGGTGAAAAATGAAGCTCGAGCCGGGGAGCACACCGGACAGGTCGTAAATGCCTGCGTCATTTTCGTACCGTGTTCCGCCAGCCAACTCATGTTCGGGGTTCGCACGTCCGGATTGCCATAAGGCTGCTGTGCCCATTGTGCGTGATCATCAGTGAGAAACACCAGAATGTTCGGCCTGCGTTGCTTACTGGTAGGGTTAGCCGCTCTAACGGCAAGCGCGGTAGCGGCACCCGCTTGCAGAAAGGTACGTCGTTTCATCCGTGATGCTCCAGAAAAAAAGAAAAAAAGCGGGCTGTGTCAAACGGCTGCACAGCCCGCTTCATAAACTGCGTGTAAGAGCCATTTACGCCCGTTTACGCCTCAAACCAAGCAATGCCAGGGCACCAATTCCCAGCAAAGCCAGTGTCGGAGCCTCTGGAGTCGACAGGGTAAAACCGCTGAACGCCGCCAACTCACCTGAGCCTGAATAATAATTTCCAAACTCGATGGCCAATGGTCCAGACGCCGAGGCACCGGTCGTGGCAGTAAAAACGACCTGATTGAAACTCTGATATGCGGGGCGATAACCACCGGAACCCGATGTTTGCGTGCCTTTAACACTGAACCCGGCTAAAGCCGTTCCGGCGTTAAACGTCGTGCCGCTAACAGATGCTCCATAGGAGAGTTCAAGATTATCGCCTTGCCACCATCCATTGGAAACATAAATTGTCCCGATATTTGCCGTAAGGGTATAGGTTGTGTTGGGCTGGACATCTGTGGTTAGAATTTGGTGAGCGTTAAAGTAATAGCCCTGAAGATAGGTTCCAGCAGGAATATACCCCTGGCTCGCATCTGCGCTGACATAGCCACTACCAGACCACCCCGGCACATAACCACTCGAGCTGACGGTTCCATCGGAATAGGTCACCGACGAATTGAAGGTGGTGGTTCCCAAGCCTTTACTAGAACCGCCATTCGTCGCGCTTAGCGTGGCGGTGATGGCGTTCAATGGATTCGTCAGGCTCGACTGGTAATTGGATTGACTGACGTAGATTTCATCCATATTGGGGTTGACAATTGGGATATTGGTTGCGAACACGCCACTGGCTGATGCCAGTGTACCAAGTGCCGCTAACGTAATGATGAGATTTTTGCGTTCCATAAATTTTCTCCTTATATGGAATATGTTAAAAATTTGGCCGCCTTGAGCATTCAAAGCTATCAGCCACGTTTACGAACCAATTGAGATACACGGTTGCTAGAGCTACGCAACTCCTTTCGCTCCATTTTTGGAGCTATTTGAATTGTCCACTGCCCAAATGGACAACGGTTTGCCGCAACCATCTACGGCAAATACAACAATACTGGTTCTGGTATTTCTACCATGTTGGCTTATATAGGTACCAATTTGTTCTCCGGCATCGCGTTAACCACACAACCAGCAAAAATACGGTTAGAAGTATCCGGAAAAACCCTAAACATCATCTCATAAACATCACCCCCTGTTATTTAACAGCGCCCGCCAAACCGGGCGACAAAAGACCACCGCGAACTACCATGGATTCTGATCTACGCTTCCAGGCAAGTTTTGATTGATGATATTCAGTATCCTCAAACCAACATTGCCTGTCGTGCCGGCAGCGCCAGGTGCCGCACCCGGAGTATTATTGTTGTTGATGGGAATGCTGCTAGCGTGGCCATCAAAGAATACCGCGTTGGCATAGCCGCTATCTGGGCCAGTGGACATGTGGCGGTAGCGAAGCCCGGTGCCGTTGCTCCATGCAGGGTAATCTTCATTAGCGGTTTGTCCGGCAAGCAATCCGTTGGGGGGCACCAAATAATTCGGATAGCCCGTATAACGCTTGGCGGGAGCGACGATTGACCCTCGTGAATTTTGTTGCCAGTCAAATGTCCAATTGGTTCCACCTTTGGCACTTTCCTCATTGGCATCGGCGATGGCAACTGATTGGGCTGGACTGGTTATTTGGGACATCCTGAACGTATAGGTTTTGTTATTCCAAGTGGTGTAATTCATAAAAAAGTTCGGATTGGCCGCGTAAGAAGCGGCTGGCGTAAGCGTGGGTGGCACGATTAGCTGGGCCGGGCAGTCAAACATGGCATTGTAGGCTAAGGCCATGGTGGGCAAGGTGAGACCCTTCGGAAAATATTGATTTCCGTTGCCAAAGGTAAGCTCCCAATTTGGTGTTGGTCGGATGCCTTGCTTAAATGAGAACAGCAGGGCATCCCAGGAGAATTCCCCCCATTGATTAGGCCACGTCGTATTCGTTGAGGTGCCAAAGGGGATTGCATCCGCGTATGACTGCGCATATTCATCGGTTAGTTGACCAAGTGATCTGAGCTTCGCCAAACACCCGATACTTAATGCTTCCTCCTTGGCCTTGGCCAACGCGGGCAACAGCAACGCGATCAGCAGTGCGATGATGGAAATGACCACCAGCAATTCGATCAGCGTAAAACCGTGTAGGGATTTACGAAACGATTGTGATGAACGATTGGAAAACATAAACGACTCCTTCTGCTCCATATTGGAGCTGTTTGCATTGCCCATTAGC
>JBMFGW010000068.1:0-21374 GCA_049977145.1 Phycisphaerae bacterium | reverse complement strand
AGGGAGATAATGAGCCACTGCGCTAAAAAGTTAGTGATTGGGCCCCCAGAGACCTGGCAGAATCTGTCACAGGCCCGGCATAGATTTTCGTTGAATTTCCGGGCCTGATTCCAAGTTGGCAACGCAGCACATACGCCCCCCAGCCGCCGTTCATGGAGATTCGGTCGGGTGCCCTGGCAAGCCCGCACCACAATGCAGGCGATCTTCCGAAGCGTAAATTTCAAGGAGGTGGCCGTTGCCGAAATGGCTAATCGGTATCGTCGTGAATGGTTGCGCCTCGCCGGACAGGCCCGTTCCAGTGGTTTGAGACACCGGCTTATCACGGCAATACGATCAAAAGAATCAGCGGCAAACCCAAAGGATACCTCTCCGATACAGGACTGTCATGCAGTCTCCAGAGAATTTCCGCACCATCGACCTTATCCGGCCATCCACTGACGGGGGCGCTTTTTGAAACCGCCGTCGCGGGTGAAATCCGAAAACTTTCCGCCACGCTTTCCACTCCATCGAGCATGTACCATTGGCGAAGCCACAGCGGTGCCGAAGTTGATTTATTGCTGGAACGTGATGGCACCTTTTACCCGATGGAGGTTAAATTATCTTCTCGACCATCGAGGGGGACACCAGAGGAATAGAGTCCTTTCGTGAAACCTATCCAAAATTGAAAATTGCGCCGGGGCTGGTGATTGCACCGGTGGAACGCATCGAGCGGTTATCCGAAAATGATTATTGCTTGCCGTGGGACAATGTATGAATCATCATGTCTTTGCTGAGAGCCACCACCGCTGGCGCAAATTACGTTTTTAACCCGATCGGGCAAACATTGTTCAAAGATGATTGAATGGTGGCAGGTTATTGGCATACTTTTGTGTTCGGTAAAAAAGTAAGCTATGTCGATATAGCTCCGAATCAGAGGATGACTGATGCATTATAGAACCGCAAAAGTATCTCTGCATGGCCGGGTGGCGGGAAAATTGGAAGAACTCGTCGGCGGCGCGACACGCCTTGCCTATGGCAAGCCACCTGTCCGAGGGAACTTCCAGTTACCGTGGAAGGCTTCATGTCCAGACCCGTGCGATGCCGGTCATAAAGCAAACTATGAAAATATGAAAATTATTTAACGCATTGGCAATTCACCACGGAGTGCGGGGAGGTTATAATAAACGTCAGTTGCAACGTTGGGTGTTTGGCTTGACAATGGCGGGGCCAATTGAACAGGTGAGGCATGGGGATCGATGAACAAACACTAAGCGAGATTGTCCGACGGGTGCTTACAGTGGCCAAACCCGATAAGATCATTCTCTTTGGCTCCGCCGCGACCGATCGCATGTCGCGTGACAGCGACATTGATCTCTTGATTGTTGAGCCGGATATCAGCAATCAGCGGAGTCAATACGCCCGCGTTCGAAGGGCTCTCTGGGGCATTGACCATCCGTTTGATATCGTGTTTATTTCCAGTCAGTGGTTTGAAGAAAGCAAAAATGCCGTCGGCGGAATTGCACACCCGGCAAATAAATATGGAAGGGTGATCTATGAAGCCGCCTGACCAGGAGCCTGGTCCGCAGCTCGTCGCCGAGTGGGTTTCCAAGGCCAGCGATGATCTGGCTGCAGCCGAAACTCTGCTCACTCGTGATCCCCCGCTGCTGGGTCCATCCTGTTTTCATTCGCAGCAGGCGGTGGAAAAATATCTTAAAGCGCTCCTGACGCATTGGAACGTCGAGGTTCCCAAGACCCATGACCTGGGAAAACTTCTCCAGTTGATCGAGTCCTGTAATAGTGAATTGGCAAGTGGCTTGATCAATGTGCTGGTACTCAATACCTATGCCACCGCATGCCGCTATCCCGGCGATCAACTGGAGCCAGACCTGAAAGAAACCCGCGTGGCTCTTGATCTTGCCCGTGAAGTTCGAGCGTCAATCACACCCTTATTGAGCCAATTATTCAAGCATCCGGGTTAGCCCTGCGCGGAAGCGTCGTGGCGTGATGCAGTCCGGCACTGGGTATCTCGGAATGCGAGGGAAAATTGTGTTTGTTTTGATGGCACGCACAATGGACGATAACATATCAAGTTTGAACCAGTACTGTTCTGCGCTTAAATTTAGGCGATACATATACCCTGGTTAGGCTTGATAGCTCGCGCAATTCGTGACGGCAACCGGGCCTATTGGGCCTGTGACAGTACCTTACATGACTGATATTCCAGATCTTCCTTGGACCGGCGAGCGGTACCTTCCGGGTGTCGAAGGTCATATCGAACTCGAACACCGGCACCGGTACTATTTGGCGCGCCGACTTGCCGCAGGCGAACGCGGCATCTGCCAACACGGCTTTGACGCTTTTGCAAGTGACGCGTTGGTGCTGCGATGTCGGGCAGGCTATGGTGGATCAGGACTCGACGGATAGCACCGCGTAAACGCATTGCAAGGAATTCAGAGTGGCGAGCCGCGATACCTATCCAAAATTGAAAACTGCGCCGGGGCTGGTGATTGCACCGGTGGAACGCAGTGAGCGGTTATCCTAAAATGATTATTGCGTGCCGTGGGACAGCGTGTAGATAAAGTCCTTGCACCAACGCCCCGGTCCCGCAAACAACCGCCATAAAAACCGCTGCTATCCCCGAACACTAGATGCGTCCCCGTTTCGCTTTCTCGCTTTCCCCAATATCACGGCGTGCCTGGGCTTATGAAAATCTCATGGTTTTGCGAGCTAAGTCGTGATGCCGCCGCAACAGGGGCGGAGAGCACTGCGCTTTTCGGCCTTTCTCGGCGTAGCCACAGAAATGGGTTGAATATGGAGGGTGGATATTCATCAGCGCGGTGCGCGCCTCTGACGTGGCACCATTTTTAATGGAGGTCTTGGAATATGTGAGTCAATAAATTCCCTATCCCCCGGCGTCCTTTCGCGTGCGAGAGCGGCACCATTTAGCCGTCAGATCGCGCTGCGTTTCGTCAACCAGAGTCAGCCAGAAATGGCGTGCCTCCATTTGGGAAATGGCTTTCCGCTTATTAGCGGCAATATCTGTCTGCGTACGCAGCATGGACGACCCGTGAACCCGATATTCCGCAAGAGGTGCCACCCCAACTTGTTTACCACACAGTCCGGCCTCTACCATCCGGCACCAAAGGTCGAAATCCTCCCAGCCTGAGCGTGTACCATCGTAGCCCCCCGCCAGCACCCACGCGTCCTTCGCGATCGCCGCCATTGCGTCAATGTAGTTGCCGCCGGTGAGCTGAACCGGTGCGAAAGGTCGGTTCCCCATAATATAGCTTGTTTCCCCAAACTGGCGGATTAGTGGGTGTGCAAAGGCCAGTCCGGATCCTCTCATGGCCGCCAGAAGCTCCTCGCAACACACCGACACGAGACGGTTATCCGCGTCCAATGGAAGGATAAAAGGAGTCTCCGCCGCGTCAAAGCCGATGTTGCGGGTAAGCCCTAAGCCCTGATTGGTCCTGTTATGCATAACAACCACGCGGTTGAAACGTTCTGCATGTTGCTTCGTCCATTCCAACACAATCTCCAAGGAGTTGTCAGTGGAGCAATCATCGACCACAATGAGGTCAAGGATTGGAAGCGTCTGGTTCCGCACCGACTCAAGCGCCTCCACAACATATTGCGCGTAATTATACAGTGGCACAACAATAGAGATTTCACTGGTACCAAGGCGGTCGGTCAGCATCAGCTGGTCGGATTCCGGCACATACGGTAGAGGCGGCCTTGGTGCCTGCATACGGTGTAAATCCAACTCGAAAGCGCGAACGCCTGCAGCGTCGCCCTGAATCTGCGTGACTACGGATCGCAACGCCTCCACACGCTGCCGTGGACCGTAGGTCCGTAAGGCCTCGTAGAAGGCGATTCGTCCGAGACGGTACCGGAGTTTCGAATCCTCAACTAATCGCCGCAGCGCGGCATACCATTCGTCCGGGTTATTTGCGAGAAAACCATTTTCCCCGTGGTGGATTGCGCGCCGAAAGGGCTCAGTGGGGGATGCAACGGTGCATACGTCAACTAAGGCGGCCTCAAAATATTTTAGTTCACTTTTACACTCGCAATAAGGGTTTCCAACCTCCAGTGGCGCGATGTTTATATCCAATCGGGCCAGTTCCTCCGGAAGATTCTCCAAAGGCACGGTATTCCGCCATTCAATGTGGTCTTGAACCTCCGACAACTCCGGAAACTCTGTCACATCCAGCAGGTGGTTTCCATCCGGGTTGCGGAATAATACTAGGCGACAGCCGGGGTTTTCCCGCATAATCCTGGCCACCGCTGCTGCGGCCTGCTTGAAATCGCGTTGATGCGTACGCGTTCCTCCAGCGTATCCAATTCGCAGTACTCCATCAGCCGGAGCTAACCTTCGCCGTCGCGTGGCGAGCCGGGATTTCTCAAGTGTGATTTCGTCGAACCCATTGGGCAACACAAATGCCGGCTTATAAGCGCGACGGATATGGAATGCAAGACTTTCTGTCGGTGCCGTGCAAAAATCCGCTGCGGCCATCGCCTCACGAATTGCGGCGTAATGGCGTTGAACCACTTCCTGCGGAAATTTTTGACTGCGGATTCCATCAATAATCTCCGCGGTAGCTAAATCGGGATTAAACATCAGGTCATCAACATCAAAGACCACCTTTCCGCCGCCACGATGCGTCGCATCTACCGCCGCCGCCAGTGCTGGATTCCAACTCGCGCGCCAGACCACCAAAATATCCGCTGCGATAATTTCGCTAAGCTTTGCCGGCAACTCGTCCAAACGTAGCAGGCTGGTTTCCATTCCCGCAGCCCGCGCCGCACTTGCATAACGGACGATACGATACGCATTTCCCGGCGTATCCGGCTCACCCGAAAGATAAATTACCCGTAACCTGCTGCTCCGGGACGGCGGGGAAGCAGATATCGACGGCAATTCTACCGTCACAGGGCGGCGCAGCCGGCGACGCCACGGGCGTGGCATCCCGCCAGTAAATGCCCGCCAGAAGGCCTTCCGTAATTTGTACCCTAATTCTGCCAAGCGTGGAAACCGAGAGGCGATAGCTCGCATTGGTATGGTAAACCGCCACGCAAAGCTGGTTTCAATCATGGTTAACCGCTGGACGAGCTGCGCCACCTGTGCGCGGGACTCAACCAGCTCATCCAAGTGCCGCTTCGTCTCCTGCTCGTGAAGCTGCTTTTGCTGCGTTCCGGCGGCGCTGCTGGCGGCGAGTTGTGCTCGCATATACTCAGCTTCATCAGTTCGTTTCTTGATGTCGGCGGCGTGCGCCGAGCGGAGTTTTTCGATTGTCGCCGTCGCATCCGCCAGCCGGGCGCCAAGTTGCTCGCACTGTGTGGTACGCTCAGCGAGTTGTGCGCGCATATGGTCGGCTTCATCAGTTCGTTGCTTGATGTCGGCGGCGTGCGCCGAGCGGAGTTCTTCGATTGTCGCCGTCGCATCCACCAGCCGGGCGCGAAATTCCCCGGATTGCACAAGCTGGCGGGCGAGTTCCTCGGAATGCAACTGCGCCAGCCTAGCGAGCGATTCGATTGATTGAGACCGGATATTGGTGAGTTCCGCGGTGTGGTGGGCCAACTCCGTGGTTTGCTCACGCTGCAACTGGTCAATCGTCGCCTCAGGGTCGCCGATTTCCATACGTGTCCATGGAAACACATCGTGGCTGTCGGAACTGACGGCCTTGGCACGCGCAAGGGCCTGTAAAGATGGCGGCACCGCGGATCCATCTTGGTAAGCGTAAGAAACCGCGTGGAAATCAATTCGCTCTTCGTCAATGGCTTTCTTTCGATGGACACGGAACAACGAGAGCAGATTTACCAGAAACGTCTCAGGATGTACCAGTGAGAGGCTACCCTGTGTAACTAGTGATTCGCTCGGCAGCATTGCTGCCGCCGAACTCTTAGCTCGCGCGAACATAAGCACGTTTTGGGCATACCACCAATCAACATCAGGGTGCGTCCAAAAGCGGTGCCGCAACCAGTCGAAACAAAGAAATCCCTGCGCCCGGAATAACAAAGCCCAGAACTCTGGCCATTGTTCGTTGATGTGATTGGTTCCGTATTGGTAAGGGATTGCAGCAGAGAATAGAATGACTTCGCCGAGTTGGGTAAGGTCTTCCACGAATGATTCTGCGCGGCTGTAGGAGAGATGCTCGGCAACCTCCAAACACATTACCAAGTCGAACGGGATACGAGGTGCTGCGCCGAGGATTGCTGCGACGCGGTTGGTTTCAAGATCACCGCTTACAAAGTCTTGCGGCGCAATAAGCAACCTGGATCGATCGACATAATTGCCATCAATTCCCAGAATTTCTGATGCGCCAAGCTCCGTTGCCGCACGCAGCCATGTTCCTTCACCGCAGCCAATATCCACCACGGTTTTCGGACGAAGTATTTCGAAGACCGGCGGTAGGATCGTGCGCGCGGAGAGCAGGCTTCGGCGGGTGTGGCTGTCAAAGAATCCGGTATCGTATATATCGTTCCGTTGCATCTAAACTTTCCTTCTCGCCGGCACCTTGTTCCACGGCGGATAATCCCAATATGTTTTGGCTCTTGTCGGGTTTCATCCGCTGATAATCATCGCGGAAGCTATACCCAAGCAGGCACGGATCGTGGCTTCGCTTGCATTTCACGAGGCCTCGCCGGTGGCGCTCGCCGCGAGAATTTCGGTTGTGGGGTGCTCTTCAGAACTGGACGTCTGCCCGATCAACTGCGTCTCATACAAACGCTGATAAGGCGGACAACTGGTGAACAGTTCCTGATGCGTGCCGCAACCGACAATTCGCCCGGCGTCCAGACATACCACCAGGTCCGCGGACATCACGGTGCTGAAGCGATGCGCGATAATAAATGTTGTGCGATCTTTCATGAAATCTTCCAGAGCCAGCGCTATTTTTGCTTCGCTGTCCGAGTCCACCTGGCTCATCGCTTCATCCAGTATCAGAATCGACGGATTACGTAAAATCGCCCGTGCCAAGGCGATCCTCTGCCGCTGGCCGCCGGAAAGCCTGATGCCCCCCTGTCCGGTCTGTGTTTGATAGCCCTGAGGCAAATCACGGGCGAATTCATCTACATAGCTGCGCTGTGCCGCCTGCATGATTTTCTCGTTGCTGGCCTGGCGCGTGCCGTAGGCGATGTTATTGTATACCGTATCGGAAAATAATACCGTCTCCTGTGTCACCAGGCCGATCTGTCGGCGCAGGGAATTTACTGCCACCGTAGCCGTATCCATACCATCAATCAGAATTCGCCCTTCAGTGGGAATATAGAGCCGCGGCAGTAGCGAAAGCAGCGTGGTTTTGCCGGAACCATTAGCCCCCACCACCGCCACCACCTGTCCGTGCGTTACTTCCAAGTTAATGTCCCGCAGCACCCATTCTTCATGCTCGGGATATTTAAATGAAACATGTTCAAATTGAATACTCCGGCCATGCCGAGGGAGTTTGGGCAAATCCGGTGATAAATTCGGTTCTTTCGGCAAATCAATAATTTCAAAGCAGCGTGCGGCTGCTGAATTGGCCATTTGTACCTGGCTGTTGATATCGTTGAGCTTACGTAATGGCTCAAAAATAGCAATAAGGCAGGCCAGCATCAAAAAGAATTCATCCCGACCTATGACATGATGGAACGTCAACTCCGCCGCCCACATCAACGGAATACTGACCAATATGATGGACATGGTTTCAAACAACGGGCGCGAAAGAGCCATATAATGCTGGATATGCCGAATTGACTGGAACAACTCTCGATTGGCGCGTGCAAAACGCCGACGTTCATAGCCAGTACCGGAATAGGCCTTGATCACGCGCATGGAGCCTAGTGCCTCGCTGCTGATGCCTACTACCGCCGACCAGCCCTGTAACTGCAGGCCGCCCATAGCCATCATTTTTTTGCCATACTTGCGGATTACCACCCCCATTGTGGGCAATACCACCAACATGACCAGAAACATTTGCCAGTCCACCATCACCGCAAGAATGGCCACACCCAGTGATTTTGTCGGCTCCAGAATTGCCCTGCCCAACACGGTTCCTAGCCCTCCGGCAACAAACTCAGTATCGAGAGTGACCCGGCTGACCAGATCATGTGTACCCTTGTTTGACATATAAGACAGTGGCATATCTACAATGTGGTTAAAGAGTCTGCGGCGTAAATCAACAATCATCTTATTAGCCACGACAGCGCTGATAAACGTCTGCAAATACCGAAATATACTGCCTACAATACACAAACCGATAAACACTATGACAACCCAGAAAAGGCTCCAGATTCGGCGATGTGGCATAAGCTGCACAGCGGATGCCCAGAGTCGTGTACTCCATTTCAGCGGTGGCAGAGTGGCCGCCAGAGTTCGTGGCATAGAGCCATCGTTGGCGGTTACCGTCAATTGCGCGGTGCTGCCCGGCTTGGCGTTCGCTAATAGCGACATCATCTTAAGCCAGGAATCAGCAGTTCCCATGACCTGACCGGTTGGAGACACAATTCGAACACTGCGGATTTGATCACCAATTTGAATGCTATGCAAAGGTGCCTGGGCCTTTGCGCCAACGCCAAGAATGCTGATGGCCAGTTTCCCCTTGCGGGCGCTGGCGTTTAAACCCAAGGTTTGGATATGCAGGCGTTGCTGGGCAATGGTCTGATCCCGCCAGCCATGCACACCCTCCGCTCCCATGAATATCTTCATAACCGGATACAGAGTTGCCACGCCTGATGCGTAGGACAAGCTCACACCAATGGCACAAAGAAATGAAAATACAATCTGCCAGCGGTAGGGCCATGCGCCCCGCATCAATCGCCAAAATGGTTTCATAAAAGTTTTCCGGATACCATCCAACAACTATCCATAGTATAACAAACTTATGCCATTTCGTAAGATACGCGATTGGAGGCGATGTTATGGCAACCGATGCGGCGACACCGGCTTCTACGGCTGCACGAATTCACGAAGGGCTTGGCTGACAAGCTCCGGCTGCTCCAGCACCGCCAGATGGCCCGCCGCCGGGATCACCACCAGCCGTGGGGGAGGCTGTATGGTAAACTTTTCCGCCATCGCCTGCATCATCGCGGGTGGTGTAAGGTGATCCTCCGCGCCGACGATCAATAGCGTTGGTATCTTCAGCTTGGGCAACAGATCACTTTGATTGCTTCGTTTTGCCATGGCATATTGCAACCCTATTACGCCCTCCGTGCTTTGTCGGGCGATTATTGCCGCCACCACGGAATGTAATGTGGGTGCGGTTTGTGGCGAAAGCAACCGCTTGGCCATGATATCAGCCAGCGGGGCGAGGCCCTCGCTTGTTACGTCCGCGATGGTTTTTATGCGGTTGACTACTGCTTCCGGCGAATCCGCGGCGGGATGCGTATCAAAAAACATCGCAGCAGATACCGATTCGGGATGGTGCCGCAGCAGTGACAGCAGAATATATCCGCCGACCGAACAACCCCCGACGATGGCGTGCCCACCAGCCTGTTGCAGAATCAACACATGAATATCCTCGGCCAGCACCTCTATGGAATACCGTTCCATGGGCCAGATCGCACGTTTTCCAAATCCCGGCAGATCCGGTGTGTGCACGGTATGACCGGCCGCACGTAAATTTTCTGCTACGGGCGTCCACATCGCGGAGTCCAGCGGAAACGCATGGATAAGAATAATAGGATCATTCGTGCGCATGTTACTTCCTCAAATCACTACGTCCTGGAGAGAATCCGGCCCGCCGCGTCATGCGTCATCATGGAGTATTATTATATGTTATCTCCTTTGTATTTGCATGGCTGCCTTTCCCGGTTCCGAGAACAGATAATCCGCAACGGAAGTGGAAGACACATTTCGTCGGCAACATAGTACTACAGCGCTGCTTGCCAAGCTCGCGTTGCGTTAAATGCCCAGCGCGGCGGCGCCGCAACCAAAATGTCACGCGGAGTCGCGGAGATACCAAAACACCACCACGGAGCACAGATTTTTGGAAAGCTGTGCCGAAAAACGCTACTAAAACATCTTTGCACGCTGCGAGGAATTGGATGGATTGTAGCACAGTAGCCGTTCCCGCACCATATTTTTTGCGTACCTACCATACGTGGCCGCAGGCCGAGCCGCGACCGTAAGGCAGCGGTACCGCCGTGCACGGATACCGGATATTATTATCATATACCGTGCCGAGCGGGAAAGCGGATGTTGTGGATATTATGGCCGATATTGCAGCACATTTTGGTACCAAGCCCGTTAAGATGGAAAATCGCGGCGCTGTGTCGCAGCACCGGCTCTGCCGCATTGGTACGCATATTCTTTCCATACCGGCGATGCAGGCGGGACTTGCCGGGTACAGTGACATGGCCATGCGGGTGGTGGCGCGACGGCGGGGATGTCCTTATGCCGTAACCGAGGCGCTGCTGGATCGGGTGATTCTTACCGGTGGGCGGGGACGGGAAAAACGTTCTATTTTATGCGCTGCGGACCATCCCGTCGCCGGGCAACTTATGGGCAGTCAAGCCGATGAAATGGCGGCGGCGGCCAAAATCCTGCGTGAAGTGGGCTTTGATGTCATTGATCTGAATTTTGCCTGCCCGGTAAAAAAAGTCATGGGCCGTTGCCGGGGCGGCTATCTGCTCAGCGACCCGGCGCAGGCTATTGCCATTATGCGGGCCGTGCGGGCGGTGGTTCCCGGTCCGCTTACCATGAAATTACGTCGCGCCCTGGATGCAACATCACAAGCGGCGGAGGATTTCGACCGCGTATGCAACGAAGCGGTAAACTTGGGTTTTGCCGCCTTGGCCGTGCATGGCCGAACCGTGGAACAAAAATACACCGGCAGCGCGGACTGGAATTTTCTTCGCAATATCAAGACCCGCTATCCGAATATGACGATTTTTGGCAGTGGCGACGTATTTACCGCACAAGATGCTTGGCGGCTGTATACACATACCGGTGTTGACGGCGTATGGATTGCCCGCGGCGCTATCGGCAATCCGTGGATTTTCAGGGAATTCGCGGCTTTAATCGCCGGGGAACCCATGCCTCAGCCGCCGGGAATTTTCGCCCAGAAGGAAGCCTTACTGGAGCACTTTGCGCTGGCGGTGGAAATATATGGAGAAGCGTCGGCAGCACGGCAGATGCGAAAAATCGGCATTAAATATGCCCGCCTGCATCCACAAGGCGCGGATGTGTGGCGAGCCTTCATCGCTGTAAAATCAAAGGCGCATTGGGATGCGGTTCTGGACCGCTTTTACAGCGCCGATGGGCCGGGGCGCATTGCCGAAAGCGTGCCGGATGCACAGGATCTCTTTAGCGACACACTTCCAGCATTGGCGGAGCCGACGACAATGAGGGCCAGGCAGCGTCGGTGCACCGCAGGCGATGGCGCGGCCGCAGCACTGGATGCGTCCCGCTCTGGTTCGGAGACTAACGCGTGTTAGCATCGCTTCAGGCCGCCGTTGGTGTCCACCCGCGGCAACGTATACTGATAATCAAGCCCAGCGCGCTGGGCGATGTGGCCGCCACGTTGCCGCTGCTGTGCGATCTGAAGGTGTTGTTTCCGGAAAGCCAAATTGATTGGCTGATCAACCCCGCGCTGGCCGATCTGGTGCGCGGGCATGATGCGCTTCACGAACTGATATATTTTGATCGGGAAAAACTCGGCCCTTGGCTGACCTCCGGCCCCGCCCGCGGCAATCTGTGGACTTTAATCCAGACCTTACGGCATAACCAATATGATATTGTTCTCGATGCGCAAGGACTGTTGCGCAGCGCCGTGTTAGCCTGGCTTTCGGGGGTTAAAATACGCGTCGGTTTTGCCGATGCCCGCGAAGGAGCGCGGTTTCTTTATACCCGTCGCAGCCATATTCCACGCGGTCGGGAACTCGCGGTGGTGCGTATGCGCAGCCTTGCCGCGGTCCTGGCGCCGTTGCGGGATACGGTGGAATTCCGCCTGCCCGTACAGGCGGCGGCGCGCAGGAAAATCACAACATTGGTGCATACCAGCCAACCGTTGGCCGCGGTGATTCCCGGCGCCCGCTGGGACGCCAAACGCTGGTCCGAAAAGGGGTATGCCCAGATTGTCCGCCATCTGGCCGATTCCGGGCTGCGCGTACTGGTGTTGGGCGCACCGCGGGAAAGGCCCCTATGCCAATGGGTTGTGGAGCAATCGCAAGTTGCGGCGTTGAACCTGGCGGGAGATACGAGTCTGGCGGAAATGATTGCCGCGCTGGATTTATGCCGGGTTATCATTGGTAATGACAGCGGTCCGTTGCACGTTGCGGCGGCGTTGGGGCGGCCATTGGTGGGATTGTATGGTCCCACCGATCCGGCTTCCGTGGGACCTTTCGGTCAGATGGATCATGTGTTGCGTTTCGTGCAGCCTGGCAGTTACAAGCACTCCGGTATGGAAAACCGCGACGCCACACTGCAATCACTTACCGTGGAGATGGTATGGCACAAAATTCAAACTCTGCTGGAACAATGAACCGCAGCCCACGCCGACCGGAATTGGTGCTCGCGAGCGCTTCGCCGCGCCGGGCGCAATTAATGCGGGAGGCGGGATACCAGTTTCGTGTGGTCAAAAGCACCGTGCCGGAGCCATCGCGCCGCCCGGCCGGTGTGCCGATCCGTGTCTGGCCGGTGTGCCTGGCGTTGCGCAAGGCCCAAAACGTTTCCGCACGGATCAAATCTCATAGCATCGTGATCGGGGCTGATACTATCGTGGTCCACGATGGCCGAATTATTAACAAAGCCGTAAACCGTCGGCACGCGGAGGAAATTCTGCAAAGTCTTTCCGGCACCACCCATGAAGTCATCACCGGATTGGTACTGCTGTATGGTTCATATTGTCGCATGGAATCAGTGGTATCCGTATGCCGGATGAAAAAACTTACCACTCGCCAACTGCACGCGTATCTGGATTCCAACCTTTGGCGCGGCAAGGCCGGGGCCTACGGTATTCAGGATTTCCAGCACGATCCATTTGTGCAACTCATTTCCGGCGAGCACACCAATGTCATGGGTCTGCCGCTGGAAACGCTGCGCCGGGAGTTGGCGTTTTTATCGCCAAGCCTGTAACTTGATGGTGGCTTTATTGATTGGAGGTTGCCGTATGAAACGGTTAGCTCACCTGACTTTCAACGCGTCCTGCAGCACCTATTGCCGCGTACTGTTAGCCTGCGGATTGTTCTTTTGTTGCCATTCCGCCAGTGCCGCTGCCGTGCAACATCCTATGACGATTACTTCACCGGCTTTGCAAAATCACGCGGCAATGCCAAAGCGGTTCACCGCGGATGGGCGCAATATATCCCCGCCGCTGGCCTGGCGGAATGTGCCAAAATCTACGGTATCCCTGGTTTTGGTCATGGTAGACCCCGATGCTCCCGGACCGCAGCTTTTTCTGCATTGGATCGTTATCAATATTCCCCCTACCGCCCGCGGATTAACCGCAGATTTACCGCATACCAAACGCATCAAAAATATGCCATCCGTCCGGCAGGGGGAAAATTCCTTCGGCAAAACCGGTTATGACGGTCCGGCCCCACCTGTGGGACCACCGCATCATTACCGCATTATTCTTTATGCCTTAAGCCGCAAACTGCTGTTTGCGCCGGATTGCCTGCCGTGTCTGCATCATGCCATGGCGGGATACATTCTGGCCCGGGCAACGCTGCACGTGCATTACGGGCGGTAATTCACCCGAAAAGTCCCAGTTGGGTGCCGGGGCGGCGAAATGAGGTCGTGGACATTGGGGGATAATGCGTATGCAATCCGGCCCGGCGGGCGGAAAGCTCAAAAAGTTGTTCAAAAGGAAACATCCCGCATGGCAATATTATACCAATAAAAAGACCTCCACCATGATGCCGTGAGAGCGGGAGAGTTTCGAACCCTTGTTACAAGGGCGGACCAGCACAACGCATCGGCTCAAGACTTCCACAACTGTCACGATAAATCGCAACCAGGCTTGTCCATCGTTCCGACACCCGGGGTCCTGTACAATGCTCATCGGTCCGAAGCAATAGGCCGCTCTAGCACGAACAAGGCAGAGGTCACATATTCTTTTACACCTTTTGGGAATAAAAGGCAAATAGAGGACCCAGCGCGGCTGCGCCGCAACCAAAATGTCACGCGGAGTCGCGGAGATACCAAAATGTCTTATCCACAGATTTCACGACCATTAGCCACAGAGGGCACCGAGGCCACAGAGTTTTGGGATAACCGCAAAGAAACGCACGAACGCAAAGACGCGACGTTACGACGATATTCACCACAAAAACGCGACCAATGATCAATGACCACTGATCACTGACCAATACTGATAATACTGATCAATACCGATAATTACTGATACTACTGATCAAGGCCACGGATTTTTGGAAAGCTGTGCCGAAAAACGCTACTAAAACATCTTTGCACGCTGCGAAGAATTGGATGGATTGTGGCACATATTACATCTTCCGCCCGGGTATGCCGCTGTTGCCGGCCCCTATTTGGCTTCCAGCCAGTTGTCAGCCCAGTGGACTTCAACTTTGACGGGCACCGCCAGAAGGATGGCTTGCTCCATTTCCTGCCGGACTAGCGCCGCGAATTCTTCCACGGCCGGACGGGAACACTCAAACACCAGCTCATCATGCACTTGTAGAAGCAGTTTTATTCTTGGATCACCCCTAATGATTTTGGCAATGCGGACCATGGCTTGTTTGATTAAATCGGCGGCGGAGCCCTGGATTACGGTGTTGACCGCGGCACGCTGGCCGAAGCTGCGGACCGATTGTTGGCTGGATTTTATTTCCGGAATAGGCCGGCGGCGACCAAGAATGGTGGTGACAAATCCCTGCGCTTCGGCCTGGGCGATGCAGTCATGCGAAAATGCGGCAATGCCGGGGAAACGCTGTTTGTACGCGGTGATAAAGGCTTCGGCTTGGGTTTGCGGGATTTTCAGCACCTGTTTGAGGCCAAAAGCCGTTTGGCCGTAAATAATACCGAAGTTGACGGTCTTCGCCACGCGGCGCATGTCCGCGGTGACCTGATCGGGCGGCACGTGATAAATTTCCGTAGCCACAAACTGGTGAATATCCTGATTGCGGGCGAAGGCGTCCCGAAGCGCGGGTTCCCGGCAATAATGGGCCATGACACGTAATTCAATCTGGGAATAATCAGCGGCCAGCAGGACTTTATCCGGGCCGTCGGCGATGAAAGCCCGGCGAATTTCCCGGCCTTCATCGGTGCGGATAGGGATGTTCTGCAAATTTGGATTGCTGCTGGAAAGCCGCCCGGTTTCCGCCACCGTCTGATTGAACTGGGCATGAACGCGCCCCGTACGCGCGGCTTCTTGAATTAATGAATCGACATAGGTGTTTTTTAATTTTCCAAGCTGTCGGTATTCCAGCACCAGCGCCGGAACCGGATGTTGATCCGCCAGTGATTCCAGAACATCCATATTGGTGCTGTAACCGGTTTTGGTCTTTTTCCCGGCGGGCAGATGGAGCTTGTTAAAAAGAACTTCCGCAAGTTGTTTGGGGGAATCAGGATTAAAATCAGCTTGCGCCGCCTCCATGATCTGCCGCCGCAGTATGGCAATTTTCTTTTCCAGACGGATGCTTAAATCACCCAAAAGCTGCGTATTGACTTTTATGCCGGTGCGTTCCATTTCCGCCAGAATTTCCACCAGCGGCATTTCCAGTTCAAACAACAGTTTATCCATGCCCATTGCGCCGATCAGCGGAAATAAAACAACCGCCAGACGATACGTAACATCCGCATCTTCAGCGGCATACCGCGTGGCCCGATCCAACGACACATTCGCAAAACTGCCCTGTTTGCCACCCGATCCGATAAGATCCGAAATGGGAATCGGCCGCAGCTTAAGATAATCCGCCGCCAGAGAATCCATCGTCAGGCTCTGCCGTGCGGCATCTACCAGATAACCGGCGACCATGGTATCAAAATAAATGCCATCCAGCGGCAGGTTGTGCCGCCGCAGAACGTGCATGTCATACTTCAAATTCTGGCCGATTTTCTGGATACTTTTGTCCGCCAGCAGCGGTGCCACGCGGGCGGAAACATCAGAAATAGAAAGCGCACAGCCCGGCCCCATGACGGGAATGTACCACGCCAAACCCGCACTGGCGGCCAACGATATTCCGCACAGGCGGGATTGCAGCGCGGAAAGCGAATCGGTTTCGGTGTCCACCGCCAGCCAGCGCCGGGCATTCCCCGCCAGCAGCGCTTGAATTTCCTGCAGCATCGCATCCAGTGCCGAAGTGCTGTTGACCAGGCGATAATCACCCTGGACGTGCGGCAGTTCCACCGCTGCGGGCACTGGCGGCGGCGAAGCCGCTTGGGACGCCTCGTTGTGAACTTCCGTAAACACGTCGGGCGATGCCGGTTCCGGCGCATCAAAAAGGCCTTTGGGTGCGGTCGCGCCGGATGGCTGGTCAGCCATCATGCCAACTGCGGCAGAAGGCTTCGCGACCGCCGGTATCGGCACAGGTGTTATTCCGAACACCTGTTGCGTTTGCCGCAGTACCGGCAGAAGGCGTTGGAACTGCAACTCATGAAATACCGGTTCCAACTTCGCCAGCGCGGTGGGATCAAAATCAGCCCGGGGCAATTCCAGCGGAACGTCATAGCGCAATTGCACCAATTGCCGTGATTGCGCCAGGATCGAAAGGTTGTCCCGCAGGGCCTGGCCAATTTTCCCGGAAATCGCACCGGCATGGGCGATAAGATTATCCAGATTCCCGAACTGGGAAATCCATTTGGCCGCAGTCTTCGGGCCGACCCCCGGAATGCCCTTAATGTTATCCGCGGTGTCACCGGTTAACGCCAGCACATCACCAGCCTGCTGCGGCGAATACCCTTTACTGCGAATCAGCGCGGCGGCATCAATCGTTTCACCGGTTTGAATGTCATAAAGGCGCACCTTATCGCCTACAAGCTGGTCGAGGTCCTTATCGCGTGAGCAGATAAAAATATCCGGCGGATCAACTTGCGCGCCGATACGCTGCACCAATGTGGCAATAACATCATCCGCTTCAAACCCGGCGATCCGCAATGTAGGTAGAGCCATGATATGGGCGATGCGCATGATGCGTTCAATCTGCGGACGCATAGCCTCCGGCATGGGTTGGCGATGGGCTTTGTATTGGCGGTCCAGAAGTTCGCGGCCACTGGAGCCTGCATCCATGGCCAGAACTAACTGGGAAGGCTTTTTCGTCTGCAGCAGTTTCAGCAGGGCGGAAACAAAGCCCAAGGTGGCATTGGTGGGTTCGCCGGAGGGAGCATTTAAGGGGGGCAACGCATAATAAGCACGGTAGATCTGCGCGTGGCCATCAATGACATAAAGTGTCTGGGGTATTGTCATAACCGAATTTTAACGCAAGTCGCGTCAGTTGTGGAAAAACGTGCTGCGGGGGGCTGTGGCGGCGGTTGCCGCCGAGAGCAGGCGAAAAGTAGAGAGTTGAACAGTAGAGCAAATAGGGCTGGAACAAAAGAGTTGCTGGCGCTTGCTGGAAGACCCACCTGCGGTCTACTTTCTATTTTCTACTTTCAGGCGAAGCCGCCAGCATTTAGGAGTCCTTTTCACTGATCAAGGAACACTGATCACGGATCAATGACGATGGGGGAAAGACGATTAGCCACAGAGGGCACCGGGGCCACAGAGTTTTGGGATAACCGCAAAGAAACACAAGAACGCAAAGAGGCGACGTAACGACGACATTCACCACAAAGAGGCGATCAATGATCAATGACCACTGATCACTGACCAATACTGATAATACTGATAATACTGATAATACTGATAATACTGATAATACTGATAATACTGATAATACTGGTAATACTGATAATACTGGTAATACTGGTAATACTGGTAATACTGATACTACTGATACTACTGATCAAGGCCACGGATTTTTGGGAAACAGTGTCGGAAGGCGCTACTGAGAAATCTTTGCACGCTGCGAAGAAATGGATGGATTGTGGCACAGAATTTTGGGATAACCGCAAAGAAACACAAGAACGCAAAGACGGGACGTTACGACGACCACGACGGGGTTCACCACAACGACACAACGACACGAAGATACAACGGCGGCGGGATACGACGGCGGCAAGATATAAGCCATAAGGTGACTAACAACGTGCAACAGGCGACGAGAAACGAACAACGTTAATCGCAAAGTGGCGTAAGAACGCGGAGGCGCGACGGGGGCGGGGGATTTGGTGATTTGAGAATTTGGGTTTTCAGAATTCAGGAGGCAGGAGGAGGGTCGTGTTCAGTTTTCGGGGGCATGGTGACACGGGTGACGGGCGGGGGTGTTGGTTTGTCGCGGTGGGCGATAGGGGTTAAACTTTCGGCATGTCGTCGGATATCACATTTATCACTAATGAAGCGGGCAAAACGCTACGTGATCGTTTCGCCGCGCTGCTCGGCACTGATACGCGGCAGTTTGACTGCGTTGTCGGCTATTTTTTTATCGGCGGATTTTGTTAGGCTTTGGTGGGCCGTGGAAATGCACGCACAATTTGGCCATAGGCATGAAGTTTCCGGCAGCGCTTTGGTCTGTTACAGTTATGAGATTGGTATTTGCGGAAGTTCTCGTGCTGGCCCGTATTTTCAGGAGAAAGGTGCATGAAGGCATCAGAGACCAAGTTACAGAAAATTATTGAGGGAACCAACCAGTACGTGGTTCCTTTGTTCCAGCGGACCTACAGTTGGGGAAAACGGGAATGGAAAACGCTTTGGGACGACCTGATAGAAATATACGAGGAAGGCACGCAACGTGATCATTTCATGGGATCTATTGTGACCATGCCGACTACCTCGGTACCCGAAGGAGTCGCAAAGTTCACGCTGATCGACGGGCAACAGCGCCTCACCACGTTTTTTATCCTCTTGGCGGTTATCCGGAATCACGCCCGAAAGCGCGAAGTTGGCAAGCTTGGCGAAGAAATTGAGCATACGCTGTTACGCAATGTTTACAAGAGCGATATGGATCAGCTTAAGCTGCTTCCCACCCATGTTGATCGCGCAGCATTCATCGATATCGTCAATGGAGTGGTACCGGATATGGAAACACCTATCGGGCAGGCGTACCGTTTTTTTGATAAAATGCTCGAAAAACAAGAGCAAGATTTGGAAAAGCTCAAGCAAGTGCTGGTCAGCAGTCTTTCCCTTGTCAGCATTGTTCTTGACAGAGATGATAACCCGCATCTGATTTTCGAGAGCCTTAACGCCAAGGGCCGGGCACTAACACAGGCCGATCTGCTGCGAAATTATTTCTTCATGCGGGTGCACGTTGACCAACAGGAAGGGATATACACCGAACATTGGAGGCCAATGCAAGAGGACCTTGGCGAGGGTCTCACAGAGTGCATTCGGCACTTTTTAATGCGGGGCGGCAAGATGGTCAAACAGGGCGATGTTTACATAGCCCTCAAGGAAAATGCTGATCCCAAAAACCCTACTGAGGTAGTTGAATACCTCCGGGAGCTGGCGAAATTCGCCAAATATTACACCCACATAATTCACCCCGAAACAGAGCCAGAGCGCCGGATTTCAGAGCGGATGGAACGTCTCAACCGCATCGAGGTCACCACTGCGTACCCACTTATACTGAATGTCTACGACGACTATAGCGCTGGCGCGATTTCCCTTAAGGATTTCACGGGCGTATTGGACACCATCGAAAACTTCATGATGCGAAGGTGGGTGTGTGGCGTGCCGACGTACACCCTAAATAAGCTGTTCCCCTCCCTTTACACACAAGCCAAGGCGCATGGTAATTTTGTGGAGGGATTGCGCTCTACGCTGGCGTCAAAAAATTACCCAAAGGATGCCGAATTCCGGGACAAATTAACCAGTTCAGCTCTATACGCGATGGGGGAACGATTGCAGAAGACACGGCTGCTTCTTGAGCGGATTGAGGATTCATTTGGCCACCACGAAACGGTCAAGCAGGGAACGTTGACAATTGAACACGTCATGCCGCAAACGCTGACACCATGGTGGCGCGAGCATTTGGGCGAAAACTGCGACGAAACGCACGCCATGCTGCTGCATACCCTCGGGAACCTGACGCTTACCGGCTACAACGGGGAGCTAACCAACGATGCCTTTCCTGCCAAGCGGAAAATTCTGCTTGCGAGCCATCTGGAACTCAACGGTGAATTTGCCGAGTTGCAGCGATGGACCGAAACTGAAATAAAATTGCGCGCTGCGAGCCTCGCAGACCGCGCTCTGGGCATTTGGCCGTATTTTGGCCCGGACCAGTTGCCTGAACCACCAACTGGGGACGTGACTGGGCGAATCCCCGTTGGACTAACCGTGCTGGGCGAGAGCTTCTCGGTGAGATCGTGGCGCGATGTCACTGAAAGGACGGTGGAGACAATCGCCATGCTCGACCCGGAAGCGTTCCAACTCCTCGTCCAGGCATTCCCATCGTTTATCGCAACGGACCCCGCTAGATTTCGCGATTCCCGTAAGCTTTCCAACGGTTATTATCTCCTGACGCATTTTTCCGCGAAAGTGGCCTACCAGTTCTGCGAACGAATTGTCCAAGCCGCCGGATTGGAACAGGAAGATTGGAGCGTACAATATGGCACGCAGAGTTAGCATGGCGACCAGCTTGTTTACCAGCTTTACGAACTGACGCCGGAGGAGATTGCGATTGTTGAGGGGAAGGCAAAGTGACCATGCCGCCTGCGGAAACGCGGCGCGCAAGCGCCGCATAGGCGTCAAATACATTCGAAGCGGTATTGCATGGACGAGATTCACCGCGGGCGTGCTGATCGGTGGCGACAAGTACTAAAATCCATCGTTTCTTTAATGCACGCAGGCCATAACGCATTGCCCTTAATGCGGCTATATTTTTTGTGGCGTGGGCCTAAGATTTCCGTGGCAAACGCGCGGGCCAAGGCCACGCGGCTAAAAGGATATATTGCAGTATGGCGCGGCGGTAACAGTTTAGCCCGTGCGCATAGATGTCAAGATACATGCCAAGCGATATTGGCAGAATAAGGTTCGCCGGTGACCAGTTCGGCGGATGGGGGTTGCGGCCTCATTGGAACTGGGACTACGGCGGGTGGGGACGCCCGCGCCCCCAGATCGTCCGCAGCGGCGGGGCTGGGGGATTTGGGGAATGGGGAGCGCCCGTCGGCAGCCGATGGCGCTAAACTAGGCGCGACCAACGGTCGCGGCTTTATGGGTGCGGGAGCGTTGCGGTGGGATTGTTTTCGAATCCGGAATTGGTTAAAGGGGCTGTGGGCACCGGCCCCAAGTGGCATTAAACACGTTTGGGAATCTATCTTTATATCAACCCATCCGGCGCCAATCAATTTATCGGATGTTCCAGCAAAACTCGCTGGTTTGCAGTGGGATAATGCGCTGTAAAATCAACGAGTTTTGCGTCTTGGC
>JBMFGW010000067.1:6518-21896 GCA_049977145.1 Phycisphaerae bacterium | reverse complement strand
GTTCGCCAGGCTTGACTCCGCGTGGCCAGGCCACCGGAAAGGTCCCATGATCCATCCGTGATCATCGTACCGCCAAAGGTGACACCGGCCTCCTGGAGCTTGGGTCGCAGACCAAACCAGTCGCCGGTCAGATCACCGGAATAATCCGGCGCTTCGGGTGGTGAAGCAGCGGGTGGTGCCGCTGCTGTGTTTGGCTCGGCGGCGGGGGTGTTGGGTGCCCCAACCGCCACCGGTGGTGTTGCCGTTTGGCCTCTGACAGAACCACAAGACACCATTGTCGCGGCTGCTGCCAATAGGGCCATAGGTGTGACGAAATGCTTCGCCAATTGGGTGCTACGCACGGCGCGTGGGAACTGAATCATACAATTATTCTCCTTGTGGTTCGGTATCACCTTGCGGATTGATCTCTATGCACTCACGGCGTCTCCGCACAAACGCAGACCGGATGCCGCTGGCACCGATCCCGCGGCCAGAGGTTATACAATGTTATACTATATTATGCAAGTGACTCGTAGTATTTTGTAATACCTTTCTGTTTCTGCACGTCGCAACGGCCCGCTCGCATGACACTCCCACCAACTCCACCCTACTTCAATGCGATCACCTGGCCTGTACTCGTGGCGACGCAGACCATGGAGCCTGCCACTGCCGGAGCGGTCACCACCGCCGAATTCTCATAAGCCCACACCAATGTGCCTGTTTTGAGGTTCAACGCCCTGACGGCGTGGTCGCCCACCTTCAGTACGACAGTGTGCCTGTCCAGACGCGGACGCGGAAAATCATTTGCGTGTTCACCAGGCGAGCACCGCTGAAGCACACCAGTGCGATGTTCGTCGCCACTTCTGTCCCGATAATCAACACAATTGGGACCATGGAAACTTGGTGACTATTAAGAATCCACGCCGCCAAAAGTATCAGCGACTGGCCGAGGATAACGACAAATCGGAATCGAATGAGCCAAAGCGATTTAAGTTCCAATGGTTATTCTCGCACTATCGATCAAAATATCAGTTTACATTTAGACTCGGTCAATGCAAACGAGGCTTTGAACATAGGCGTTTGAAACGAGCCTGTCAACGAATTGTCGCTCCCGGCCTGTAGTAATACAACGTATAAAAGTGCCTTGACACAAATAGTATAACGTTGTATAACTACATAAGTGTTGACATTGGCGTGACCGGCCCGGCGAACGCGTGTGCGTACATGCCGCAACGAAATTCTGGCCGCTTGCCGACGCTCAACCCGACAGGAGATTACACCATGCGTGTATCCATGTATCGTGCCGGCGTTCACCGCTTTGTTTCCCGCATCTGTCAATCGTTTGCCATTCTGGCGACCACCGCCATGGCCAGTTTGGGCATGGCGGGTATTGCCCATGCGAAAATCCGGGCCGTTGGCGTGGAAAATGAATATGCCAACGTCATTGAACAAATCGGCGGAAAATATGTGACGGTCAGTTCCATTGAGAGCGATCCGAATACCGATCCCCATGTCTTTGAGGCCAGCCCGTCGGTGGCTGTCGCGGTGGCACAATCGCAACTCATCGTGCGAAATGGTGTGGGTTACGACAGTTGGGTCAAAAAGATTCTGGCTGCGGCACCGCAGGCGCAACGGCAGGTCATTGACGTGCAGAATCTACTGGGGCTGCCCGACAATAACCCCAACCCGCACCTTTGGTACAAGCCTCTGACCATGCCAAATGTGGCCCGGGCCATCGCGGAATCGCTAAGCAAACTGGACCCCGCACATAAGCAGTACTTCCATAACAATGCGAAGAAGTTTGACGCCTCACTGAAGCCCTGGTACACCGCAATCGCGCGGTTCAACGACGAATTTGGCGGTACTCCGGTGGCAGTCACTGAGCCGGTGGGTGATTATATGCTGCAAGCAACAGGGTGTATTATTAAAACACCATGGAACCTGCAGGCTGCCATCATGAACGGTACCGATCCGGCCCCGCAGGATGTCAGCATTCAGAATCAACTGTTTCGTAAGCACAAGGTCAAAGTATTTGTCTATAACCAACAGGTGACCGATCCGTTGACCGCTTCATTTCTGCATCTGGCGGAGAAATCGCACATTCCCGTGGTGGGTGTTTATGAGACCATGCCTACGGGCTACAGCTATCAGAACTGGATGCTTGCGGAAGTCAACGCCCTGCGTTTGGCTGTGACACATGGTATTTCAACGACGGTTTTGAAATAGTGCCCCTGACTGCCCTTCCAGCCCTTATCCATGAAGGAGAGGGGTTGGAAGGCAGGGCGTGATGACGGTGTGGAGTAATCAACCGAGGCGTCCACGATGTGGCTTTGGTTGCAATTGGGCGCGTATCAGTTCGCATGCCAGTTTACCCAAGCGTTATGGATGGGATTTTGAAGCCTCCTACGCCATCAACTTTGGCCGTGGCATTACGCCGCAAACCGGCCTTTCGTACTTTAGTAACGGCGGCTGCAGCGTTCACCCCGACGCTCCGCCGGTGACGATATGATTGAGGCGGACATTTGCGGGTTTTGGGGTGGCGTGTTTGCACCGACTGAATCTGGGTGTAGACTTGTGTTTTAGTCGATAGTGCGAGAATAACCATTGGAACTTAAATCGCTTTGGCTGATTCGATTCCGTTTTGTCGTTATCCTTGGGCAGTCGCTGATACTTCTGGCGGCGTGGATTCTTAATAGTCACCAAATTTACATTATCCCAATTGTGTTGATTATAGGGACAGAAGTGGCGACGAACATCGCACTGGTGTGCTTCAGCGGTGCTCGCCTGGTGAACACGCACATGTTTTTTGGATTTATACTTACCGCCGATGTCCTGCTGCTGACACTGATACTGATGTGTTCCGGCGGTGCCATGAACCCATACACTATTTTTTATCTCGTCGAGGTCGCGGCGGTCGCCGTGCTGCTTGAGGCCCGTTGGGCCTGGATCTGCGTGCTGTTGTGTGTGATCTGCTATGGCTCCCTGTTTCTTCTGCCTTATGCCCGCTCCATGCGGGGAATGCCCGGTATGACCGATCCGGAATTTCGTCTGCATCTCTACGGCATGTTGACATCGTTCGTTATCGCCGCAACGTGCGTGGCATATTTTATAACGCACATTCAACGGGACCGTGTAAAAGCCCGCGAGGAACTTGCCGCGGCACAACAACGGGCCAATCAGATGCAGCGATTTACCGCTCTGACCGCGGTTGCCGCCGGTGCCGCCCACGAACTGGCCACGCCGCTGGGCACGATTGCCCTTGCGGTCAATGAGTTGCGGCAGCACGTTACGGTCTCGCTTTTGCCGAAGAACATGGCGGAGGATATTGATCTCATTGAGTCGCAGGTTCAGAGATGCCGGGAAATATTGGATCATCTGGATCCGGCGGGGCCCGGCTCGCACGGATTTCAACGGTTGACCGTTGAGGAAATCTTTGGCCGCCTCATTGAGCGTTTGCCGAGCCATGCCGCCAAGCGTTTGAAAACATTCTGTATCGGTGAAGATCGGCCACTATTGATGCCGGAGTATCGCCTGTTGCAAAGCCTTTCGGCAATGATTCAAAACGCGATAGAAGCATCACCTGCTGATGCGCCTGTGGAACTTTCGGTATTGCGTACCGCCACGAAACTGCAGTTTGCCGTTCGGGACTATGGCACGGGCTTGCCCGCGGAAGTGCACGACCGTATCGGTGAACCCTTTTTTTCCACCAAGCCGACGGGGCGTGGCCTGGGGTTATTCCTGGCCCGACAGATGATGGAAGAATATGGCGGCCACTTGCGCATGGAAAATAACCCGGACATCGGTGCGACATTTTCTCTTGAATTCCCTGTGGACAAGGTATCATAGAGGGACAGATGAACAATACACATATTGAGTCTTTAAAGCCGCCCATCATCCTGGTAGTGGAAGATGACGCCCCCTTTCGGGACAGGCTGGCCCGCGCGATGGCGGCCCGGGGCTACAGCGTTCTTTCGGCATCTGACGTCGGGGAGGCGATGATTCTCGCAAGTTCACATGCCCCCGATCTGGCCCTCGTTGATTTGCGCATTGGCGCTCAATCCGGGTTAGATTTATTGCCACAACTGCGGGCGGCGAATCCGGCAAGTTGTGTGATCATCCTCACCGGTTACGGCAGTATTGCAACAGCTGTAAAAGCGGTGCAAGGTGGCGCAGCGGACTACCTGACCAAACCGGTGACGGTTGAGCAAATATTAAGTTGCTGGCATCGGTTAAAGGCCGGCAAGGCGGCGGTCCCAGCCGTTGCTGTCAGCACGCCAAGCCTCGATGAAATTCAGTGGGATCATATTCAACGGATACTGACGGATTGCGGCGGCAACATCAGTAAGGCAGCAGAAGTGTTGGGCCTGCATCGGCGCACGCTGCAACGCAAATTGGCGAAGCGGCCCTTTCGGCGCACATAATATCCGACTGCGACAATTTGCCGCATTGATCGGGAAAATCCCAACAACGATAATTCTTTGTAATCTGTGCAGTAGATGCCCTGGTTGGGTCTGCGCGCAACAGGTCGTGAGGAATCATAGCATGCGACGAGTGCGACAATTATCATGGTTTACTCTTATTATGGCCAGCCTTGGCGTTTTACCCGCGCTTGGCGCAACGGTACCCCAGGCCCCGGTGCAATGGACGGTCGATTTGGGAGTTCCGATTTATAACTCGCCGCGGATTCGTGGCAACATTGTGTATTTGGATTCCGCGCAATCCCTCGGTCCCAATGTCTTCGCCCTGAAGAATGGAAAGGTTCTCTGGCGTTTTGCGTCCTTAGGCATGATCCCGATGGCTCCGACACTTGGCGCATCGACGGCACGAGCCGACAAGGTCAAAACCATGTCGGCGATGGCCGGGAGGGCAAACATGGCAGGCATAAAAGACATGCCCGCCAAGGCCAAGGGTAGCGCCACCATGGTGTTCGTGGCTTCCGATATTGGCGACACGCATTTCATGCGCGCGTTAAACGCCGATACCGGCAAATGGATCTGGCAATATACCCGTAATAAGGCACCGCAGTGCATGTGCAGCCACAGCAGTCACTATTCTGGTGGAATGCTCTTTGCGCAAACCGACGGCCACAGCCTGTACGCTTTCAAGCCCGTGGGAAATCAAGCGATGATGGCGCACAGGATCTGGCAGTTTCCAGGTGACGGCACCCGATTAACCGCACCCGTACTGCAAGACGGCATTGTGGTATTTGCTTCTGCGGACCATAAAGTTTATGCGATTCGCGCCAGTGATGGCACAGTGGTTTGGACGGTCAGTACCGGGTACGGCTTTGTTGCTGCGCCGGTGATTGTGAAAAATACCGTGATCATCGGAAATCGTGGCGGAACGCTCCATGCGTATCGCCTCGGCAATGGCAAGTCCTTGTGGAGTTTCAGCGCCAATGGGCCGATTAACACAACTGCGGTGGCACGGGATGGCATGATTTATTTTGCCGCCGGGCGAGGGGATAGGGGCATCTACGCTCTTGCATTGAGAACCGGTAAGCAAATCTGGAATTATCAGATGGCGGACTATACACGGTTTGCCCCAGTGCTTGCGGGCAACATGGTTCTGGCAGCCTCACGCGACGGGAACCTGGTCGCACTTAACGCGACTGCGGGGCAACGTATCTGGGATCGGGCGCTGGGTGGAACACCATTTTCGCGTCCGCGTCTGGACGGGCAAACCGTCGTCCTGAAGGTGGGCGACCACGCCGTCAGGGCGTTCAACTTCAAAACAGGCACATTGGTATGGACTTATGAGAATTCGGCGGTGGTAACCGCTCCTGCAGTGGCAGGCTCAATGATCTGCGTGGCCACGAGTTCAGGCCTGGTTGTCGCATTGAAATAAGGTGGAGATCGCGGGCGTTTCGCGCCGGCGGGCCATTGTGACAGAAACAAAAACGTATTACAAAATAATACTCACTGCTTGCGTCATTTAGTATTACTTTGTATAACCTTAATCCATGGGTTCGGTGCCTGCGGCATCCGGTCTTCGTTGGTGCGGAGGTACCGGAATAAAAAAACGTTACAATGCCCAGAGTACGGTTGCTGAACCCCAGGAGATCAAAGTGATATTTTGGTTCCCCCGCTTTGTGCGCAACAACGCCCCACTTTTGCAGCGTCCTATTGAATCGCTGTTGATCATGGCGGCAACGGCAGCCGCAGGTGCTTACAGCACAGCCGGAGCCCAAAATATTACGGTATCCCAATCACCCGCATCTATTTCGCCCGCAGCAACGCAGCCTGCTGCAATGGTGCTGCTCTCGGCAGGCAGTGCGCAAGCTCCGGCCCCGGCGGCACTACCAGCGCCCACAGCGCCGGTAAAACCATCCGCCCCCGGCTCTTTTGCCGCCTTCGCCCATGATCTTCTCACCCGCGACACACTTACCGGTGATTGGTGGGGCTTACGCGGTGATCTGGATTCGCATGGAATTACACCCACTATTACTCTGCTGCAGGCCGCGAGTGAAAATTTCTCCGGCGGCATTCGCACCAATCGTATCGACTGGCGCTATCGACTGGATGTGTCATTGACACTGGACACAGAGAAACTTTTCGGCTGGAAAGGTGGCTGCGCATTTGTCGATTTCATGGCCCACGGCGGGCAGAACCCAGCCAATGATCTGGTGGGCGAACTTCAAGCCATCAGTGCTATAGATCAAAACCCCGCTACGCGACTGGATCAGATATGGTATCGCCAGAATCTGTTGGATGGGAACCTTTGGTTTAAGCTGGGGCGCATTGATACCACGTATGACTTTGACAACATCCGCGATGCGCAAGCCTTCCTGAATGGTTCTTTTGGCTTTTCGCCCGTCATTTTTGTATTTCCCAGTTATCCGTTTTCGGCATGGGGTGGCGAGGTGTCGTGGCAACCCGTGTCGGCCTTGACTCTGCATGGTGGTCTGTTTGACGGCAATACTGAAAATACGGTGCCGGATGTGGCTTCCGCAAATCCCAACGCAGTTGAAAATCCATACGGTATTTTAGCGCTGGCAGAAGAAAGCCTGAACTGGCGGATCAGCACGCATCATCTCAGCGGAACTTTTACGTTGGGCGAATGGTATCATACCGGCACGTTTCAACGTTATTCCGGATCAAGCGTGCAGGATGCCAAAGGTTTTTACGCCTATCTCGATCAGACGCTTTGGACCTTTGGACATGCGAAAGGTCAGACGGCCTCGCGAATCGGATCATTTGTGCAATATGCCTGGGCCAATGACCAACTGACGGAAATTGACCAGAATATCAGCGGCGGTTTGCGCTGGCGCGGCCCGATTCCAGGCCGCATCGATGACAATACCGGCATTGCCGCGACGTGGGCGCACCTAAGCCCCTACGCCCAGACTCCATACAATTATGAACTGGCAATTGAAGGATTTTATACCGCCCAGGTCACGCCTTGGCTAAGCATCCAGCCGGATTTGCAGTACATCATCCATCCCGGCGGTATTTATCAAAATGCACTGGTGGCAACCGTGCAGGTGGCCATACAGTTTTGATGCGCCAATACGCAATATTTCACAGGCACCATGGTCGCATAACGGTTAATCATATAATGGTATGGCATAATGGTATTGCAAAATGGCGAATGCCATTTCATAATGGCATAATGAATGTGCGACTCACAATTGATAAAGCTGGCCGAATAATCTTGCCCAAACCCGTGCGCAATGCACTTTGCCTTGAAGCCGGGGATACATTGGAATTAAGTTGCCATGGTGACAATATTTCACTGCATCCGGTGCGTAATACCTCTCCGCTTCAGAAGAAAAAGGGCGTATGGGTTTATCGCACCGGGCGGCCCTTGAACGCCGCCGCCATACGGGCAATGCAGGACTCCATTCGCCAAGATCGCGAAGAACAAGTCTTGAGGCCTAAAAAGTGAAAGTATTTTTTGATTCATCCGTGTTGGTGGCGGCCTTCCTCGCGGATCATGAGAATCACGAGGCCAGTCTGGCCGCGTTTGCCGGCGCGTCGGTCAAGAACGGCAATTGCGCGGCACATTCTTTGGCTGAAGTCTATGCAATACTCACGCGCCTTCCGTTAAGCCACCGTGTAGCCGCCGAACACGCATTGCTTTTTGTTGAGGAAATATGCGGGCGTTTGAATCTGGTGGAACTGACTGGCAGGCAATATCAGGCGGTTATCACACATTCCGCACACAGCGGTATTGCTGGTGGTGCGGTATATGACGCGCTGATTCTGCAATGAGCTGAAAAGGTCCACGCCGAAACGATTTTTACCTGGAATTTGCGCGATTTCCACCAGATCGCTCCAGATATGGCATCTATCAACCGCACTCCCGGATAATTTTTCCCGGCGATACGGCGATGCCGGGCGTTCTGATGGAACTGTCCATACTCGTCGGTTATTCCAAGCGTTCGCGCAACTCACGCGGGGACACGAACACGAGTCGGTGTCCCTTCTCGATTCGCTCATAAGATGGCCCGGTCAGCGGACAGACGATATAGTTCTTACCCTGCGGGTAACCTGCACGGAACGTCGCGAGGTTGCGGATCTCAAAGGAATCGGGTCTCCACTTACATTCGATCGCATCCACGACATCCCTTTCGCGCGGAATTACAAAATCAATCTCACGCCCCTGCTTGTCACGCCAGAATTGGATCTTCGTCAGACCAGCGGCTATCAGCGTATCCAATACGAGATGTTCCCAAAGTAAGCCACAATCCTCTGACCGCAAAGTATCCCACCCACGGGCGTAGCACACCATCCCGGTGTCGAATCCGAAGACCTTCGGCTGCGCTACGATCTCGCGGCGACCGCCTGCGGCAAATGGCCGTACCAAGTGAACGGCATGCGTGGTTTGATAGACTTCCAACCAGTTATTGACCGTGGGCCGGCTTACTTCGCTTTGTACCGCCAGTCGACTTACATCCAGCATGCCGCCGCTCTGTCGAAACAGCAACTCCAGCAGTCGCAGAAACCCTGAACGTTTTTCCAAGCGAAAGAGTTCCTGGACATCGCGTGCAAAGTACGAATCCAGCCACTCAGCATAGAATTCAGGATCGGGTTGGGTGGCCAGAAGCGCCGGAGGCAATCCTCCGCGCAACAGTCGTTGATGTACATCCACCACGCCAAAGGCGGAAGATTCCTCGTCAAGTACCGGGGTAAGTTTTACCACGCGCTTACGCCCCGTCAGGCTATCCCGAAACTTGTGCGTCGCCGCCAAAGTGGAAGAACCGGTTGCCAGAATTTTCAAATTGGGAAATTCGTCCGCTCCAATTTTCAGGAGTCGGCTGGGATCAGGCAGTTGATGAACTTCGTCAAAAACGACGGACGATCGCCGCACTGTCCGATAAAAGCTTTCCGGATCGCGCAAACGTTCGGCGACAGTTGGCAGGTCGCAATTGAGAAACTCCGCGTCGGGAACGCTTTGAGCCAGCACCGTCTTGCCCACGCGTCGCGGCCCAGTCAGCCAGACGATGGACGCATGCCTCCAAGCGTCCACGATTCGGGAAGTCCATAAGGGGCGATCAATCATCGTAGGCCTATTTTACATTTAGACGTCTAAAAGTAAAGCGTGGTTTTACTCTTGGCCACGGCATCACCGTCCAACCCGAACTGCAATACTACATCAATACCGGCACCGGCGGTGCGTACCGCCATGCGCTCGTGGCGATATTCCAGTTGTGCCTGACGCTCCAAGGGGCTGGGCTGTTAACCATCAATTGTATCGAAATCCCGGTATATTCATGCGGGCGCAAGTTTGGGAACGATCATTTTCAGCCCTTTTATACCGGCGAAATGGCGAATATTAAACGTTGCCAATGTGCTGCCACGTTCAATGGCCGTGGCGGCAATGATAACGTCATAAAAGCCGACCATTTTTCCGGCTGATTGTAATTCTGCCCAAATTTTGGCGTGATGATAGGCCGTGGACTCACCGTATGGAATTACGGAAACAGCCGCCACAACGGCTTGAATATACCGTTGGCGTTTAATACGACGCACACCCGTGGCACGTTCAACACCATGCCAAAGCTCCGCGACGGTAATCGCGGCAACCTCAATGGGTTCATCTCCTTGCGCCAGGAGCCACGCGGAAAAATCGAACGCTCCCTTTTCGCCGTGAATAATTACGTCAGCATCGAGCATTATCGCCATTTGTCTGCCTGCGACCTGAGGGCCTTGTGGGCGGCTTGCCGATCCCGATGCCACCTCTTGGCCTCGGTGGTTGACAATAACTCTCCCGATAAGATTTCCGCCAAGTGCGTGGCCGAGCATAACTTCGCATTTTCAGGTGATAGCCGGGCATAAGGCAATCCATTTTTCAGCAGCACATATGTAACCTGCTGGTAATGAACCCGGTTGACACAATCGGCAAAATTGCGGGCGGCCTGCGTAACGCTTATGGTCGTGTCTTTCATAAAATCAGATTATCATATTTTGCGTATCAAGGCAAATGTCATGCCGCTGAAATGTCGCTAAGCTCAACATCAACCGCATTGCTAAGTGGGCCTGGGCAGTAGTACGCGGCAAGTACGCAAGTATCAAGGTAGGCCATGGTGTAATACCGTTCCTGTCGTCGCAGCGCGATGACGGTTTTACTCAGGCTTGTTCCACGGAGTTTGATGGTCTTACGGAAAGCGGCAAGATCGGGAAGGCCACGTTGCCGCGGCTGCGGCGGAGGCACCAGTTGCGCGACGGTTTTACCGCGTCGCGTAATGGCGACGCCGCGCCCGCGTTGCGCCGCGTTGATGAGTTTAGCGAGCCGCATTCTGGCCTCCTTAACGCTTACAGTATTCATAAAACACCCTTCTCTTATCTTGTACACCTCAAGCGTAGCATTACCGCTATGTTTTTACAACCTGTTGTCAAAGCCAGTGTCAGGTCGGCCTGTGGTGATAATTGTGGGCGGGTGTGCCACCATCCGTCACGGCGTGACCACAAATTTGCCATACATGCCGGTTTTGGCATGACCGGGCATTTGACACAGGTAGTAATAGGTGCCGGGGTTTTGCGGCGCTGTGAATGTGGTGGTGCCCATATAGTACATGGACTTGGTAACGGATTTTTTCGTGCGCGGCATAATCAGCGGAATCTCGGCCAGTTGCCCCGGCAGCGGAAGCGGCACAATGGTTTTATACGGCGGTTTGGCTTGGCCGATGACCACGCCATGGATCATGCCCGGGCCGAAGTCCATATTCAATACCGTCAATGAAATCTTGGAACCGGCTGGCACCGTGATTTCCGGATCCACAAGCTTATGGATTTCAAATGTTTGATCAGGCGATCCGGGTTCAACCGCCACCATCACAATGTGAATCTTATGACCCATGAACATCACACTTTTGTGCTTGCCGTGGCCCATGAGCATGCCCGTCGCATTGCTGTATTTAATAAGCGGTTTGGCCGCGGCATAGCTTATCGGCCTGCCCGGCTTGGGAAGGTGCGCAGGCATAGGCCCCATCTTCATCCCGCCCATGTTCTCCGCGAATGTCGGATACGTCAGGATTCCCGCCGTGGCGATCAAAGCGACGGCGGTCAGCATTGCCATAATACGATGTGAAAGCATTGAGATACTCCTAAAAGAACAAAAAAGAACAAACCAATCCACAATTATTAATCCGGAGTTTAGCCATCAAAAACGATAAAACCCTTGCGGAGCAAGGGTTTGGTTCATTTTGTCACTTCCCGTTACTGGGTACACTCCAGTAACTCGAACGCCCGCCGTTGCAGGACGGTCGGCATCGCCAGCAGCGTGGCCGTCGGGCCGTTATCATCATCGCCGGTCATCCGGCACACATTGCGGCTCTGCGTAGCCAATGCCTCCAGCAGGGATCGGAAGCTCTGCACCGGCAGCCCCTGGCCGTTCCGATGCGTGTTCTTCTTTTCTTTGGCTGAGGCTGAAGCCTGGGCCGGCAGTACCGGGTCTCGGGTGCTGCGGTTGACTTGGATTTCCTCATCGGCATACAGCAGTTCCGACAGCTTTTGCCGCATATGCCATTCCACGTAATACGCCAACACGCACAGGAGGATGTGCGCCTTGACGTGATCCGTCTTACGCAGAAAGATCGGCCGCACCTTCAAATCCACTTGCTTGAGACAACGGAACGCTTTCTCCACATTTCCAAGGTCTTTGTAGCCCCGCACCACATCCGGTGCCGGCCAGGCCTCCTGGGCTTCACTGGTGCGTATGCAATACAGCCCGTCCAACTTCGCCTCCGCTTCAATCGACTCGGTATTACGGGCATAGGAGAAGTTGGCGTCCTTGACGGTGATAATAAAGTGCTTGGCCATTTTATGCTTATTGAGCACTCTGCCCACCCGCAGGCCGATCTGGGCATCAGTCCAAGGCTTGCCTTTGTCTCTGGTCCGTAGAGCCTGCTGCTGCAACGGCTTGAGCTTCTCTTCCGTCGCCAGCAGCAGGGATTCCCGTGTGCGGACACGCTTCTCCGCCAAAAGCGGATTCCAGCAGGCGATCAGGCGTTCGCCGGGGTAATCCGGCGACTGTATCTCCGCCAGATACTGCTTATCGAACAGCGAACGATTCAGTATCCCCTCCCGGACCAACTTGCCAATACTTTCTCCCCGCAAGGCTCCGATCCATCCCACGCCCGGATATTCCTTGATCTTGTCGATATTCGTGCTGGTCAGGCTGCCGCGGTCTCCCACCATCACCACACGCTGCAGATTGAAACCACGGCGTACCTTCTCCACCTGATCCATCATGGTTTTCGGGTCTGCGGTATGGCCCGCGTACACCTGCACCGCCACGGGACATCCCTGCTTATTGGCCAATAAGCCATAGACGATAATCGGCCAGCCCTTCTTGCCATCCCGACTGTGGCCAAACTTCGCCAACTCACAATGTTCACCGCAGTAGTAACTGCTGGAAAGGTCATAGAGCACACTGCCCCCTTCGACCAGATGAATCTCCGCCAGTTTCTTCTCAATGCGGTTTTGACGGTGTAAGAGCCAATCCAGAGAGGCGTAGAGTTCATCAGGTTCCACATCCAGAACACCAAGTTCCGATCCCAGCGTGCACTGGCTCCAGTGTCGTGTGCTGCCGAGCTTGCTGGTTGGGAACAATATCCGCGCCGCGATCAGCGCCAGAATAATATCCCGTTGTCGGCAGCGCTTACTGGAAATGATCTGATCCAGCCCCAGCTTCCGCAGGGTACCGAGCACCGCCGCAACGTGGCCATGGGGTAGGCCGGAAGTGATGGTCAGGCACTCCGGCGAACCGACCAATCCCACGGGTTCATTGCGCAGAACACGCCGCAGGGCCTCAATCTTGGCCTCCGGCCAATGGGAGATATTGGCCAGCGTTTGCAGATGCACCTTGTCGCCTTCGCGGCGACCGGACCGCAGCAGGGTGGTGGGGCGAGACTTCCGATTTGGAACCTTGTCGATATACATGAGAGTATTATAGCATACTCATACAACACAGTCAATACTACTACCAACATTTACATGAGAACATAATGCCGCAAAAAAACCTCTCCAAAACCCATCAAACCCAATGCCAGCAAGGGTTTTCTCTCCCAAAATTGAAAATTATCGGGCTAAACTCCGGGCTAAGGCTTCGCGCAAATCCTGACTCAATGCGGCTCGCTCCTTAATCCCTTCCTGCATGGCTGGCTCAAAATAACAAGTGGTATCGCGTCCGCTTTCCTTAGCCCGGTACATGGCAATATCCGCCTGCGCGATCAGTTCGGCTGGTGTGACCTGGTCCTGGGGGAAAAGCGTAACACCTTGGCTGGCGGTTATGGAATATTCCGATGAGCCAATTTTGACCGGTTCGGATAACGACTGGCTGATGCGATTCAAAACGATCTCAATTTCGCAGGCGGTACGCTCGCGGTTGGTGGAAAGGTTTGGCAGTAGAAGGACAAATTCATCGCCGCCAATCCGACCAACGGTATCGGCCTGCCGCAATATCTTACGCACGCGATCCACAATCTGCTTCAGCAGCACATCGCCGACTTCGTGGCCCTGCACATCGTTAATCTGCTTAAAGTGGTCAATATCCAGAAATACCAGGGCACCATAATTTCCGTTGCGTTTGGCCATTGCCGTGACCTGCTCGATCCGATCCAATAACAGTTGACGATTGGCGATGCCGGTCAGGGGATCATGAAAGGCCAGATATTCGAGCTTCTCTTCCGCTTCGCGCCGTGCGGTGATATCACTTTGAATGTCCACCCATTGCGTAATAAACCCACGCTGATCCCGCACCGGGAAAATATTTACCTCACACCAATAAGGCGTGCCGTCCTTCCGGTAGTTTTTCAGGATGGCCTGGCCTGGCCGTTGGGACTTGATGGCCGCGCGGATTTCGTCTCGACCGGTATTATCGTGCGACGGACCTTGCAACAGGCGTGGATTCTTTCCACGAACTTCGTTGAGCGTGTAGCCGGTGAGTTTTTCAAAAGCGGGATTGACATAAATAATCGGTGTATCGGATGATAACGCTTCAGTAATAATAATTCCGTTCGTCGATGTCTCGATGACCTGACGAAAAAGCAAAAGATTCGTCAGGGCTTTCTTGCGCTCGGTGTCATCTCGAATGACATCGTAAATCACGTTGCGCCCGCCCAGATTGAGCGCCACCGAATACACATCCACGTCCCGAATTTCCCCGTTACCCAGCCGATGCTGGAACACATAATGTACTTTGCTCCCGTAGGGTACCTCATCCAGACACCGCTGCACACTTGCCTGCGGCAGCGTATTGATATCCCAGATGTGCAGGCTTTTGAGTTTTTCGGCGGAATATCCATAAAAGTCAACGGCTGCCTGGTTGCAATCCAAGATTCTTCCGGTAGCCGTATCAAGCAGCAGCGTAACCTCACCGCTTTTCTCAAAAAGAGTTCGGAATTGCGCCTCACTTTGAATCAGGCGTTGGTGTGGCTCGCGAAACCCCACCATAAACACGTAGCGCAAAAACCATGCGAATCCGGTCAGTTGATAGAACCTTACCAGCAAGACCGTGTCCAGAGGTCTGATAAGTTCGGAAAACCGCACTGTTTCCGCCACCAATAACAGAAGAACTGCCATGATATATTCCGCCGCATTAACCCCCGAATCACCGCGCCGGCCCCGCCATGAAATGACAATTGCCCCGCTGTAAAGTCCCAGCACCACAAGCGAAACTATCATCGGCCCCGCGTGTTGCCATTGAATCCACTGTGTGGTCCATGTCTGTATCTGACCGGTGATATACAGGGCCGCCGCAGCCAGAGGAATTCCAAAGATCCATAGCATTATGCTGGACCGAGGCATGCGAAAGCTGGTGGGGCCATTTGATTGTTTTGCCTTCAACATAATGGCGACCGCGAGCAAAAGCTGTGCCGCGTAACCCAGATCCTTAGGCTTGGTGCACGCCAGATGCACCACCCACGCTTTGTCGTCGCGGCTGATGACGGGAGGC
>JBMFGW010000067.1:0-6510 GCA_049977145.1 Phycisphaerae bacterium | reverse complement strand
GGCCCCGCAGGATGTCAGCATTCAGAATCAACTGTTTCGTAAGCACAAGGTCAAAGTATTTGTCTATAACCAACAGGTGACCGATCCGTTGACCGCTTCATTTCTGCATCTGGCAAAGAAATCGCACATTCCGGTGGTTGGCGTTTATGAGACCATGCCCACGGGCTACAGCTATCAGAACTGGATGCTCGCGGAAGTCAACGCCCTGCGTTTGGCTGTGACACATGGCATTTCAACGACGGTTTTGAAATAGTGCCCCTGGGTTGGCCTTTCCAACCCCTTCGATTTCCGAAGGGGTTGGAGGGCCGGCTGTTTCTGGTATAGTTTCAGCACGCTCCCATGCCGCACTAAACTAAGAAGGCATGTTGAACGTATAATATTCAAAGGTGCGGAGATGATGGTAAATATGTATACCGGGGAAGCGTGCGAAGGCCTTTCACGAGGAGATACCAATCAGCTCAAACGGAAAACAAGATCACGCCGATCATGACGCGACGGTGGAATTTCCATTGTCGGTTCATTCCCCGGCCACGGCAAAAATGCCCGCAGATCCCACTGGTGCGCCGTTGCTTGCGGTTGAAGATCTCACGGTGCGAATTGGCACGCGGGTGCTGTTGCAAAATGTTAGCTTCACCATACATCCCGGAGAATTTTGTGGGCTTATTGGTGAGAACGGGGCTGGAAAAACAACGCTGTTGCGCAGCTTGATCGGATTGCAGCACTCGCCGCACGGACGCGTGCGAGTGTGCGGACTTCCGCCGGCCAAATCGCGTGATCTGGTTGGTTATGTACCGCAGAAGATAAATTTTGCACCTGATCTACCTTTGCGAGTCTGTGATCTGGTGCAACTGGGTTGTGACGGCCATCGGCTTGGGCCGCGCTGGTTTTCCCGGCGTCTGAGGGAGCAGGTTCAACGAGCGATCCATGCGGTGGGAGCGGAAGGTTTTGCGTATCAACGTATCGGCGAACTTTCCGGTGGGCAACAGCAACGGGCGGTCATTGCGCACGCCATGGCCCGGCAACCCCGTTTGCTGTTACTCGACGAGCCTTTGGCGAATCTTGATTTCCGTTCCGCCAGTGAATTGGCGCAGTTGCTGGGACATCTCACGCGCGTGCATGGGATAGCCGTTTTGGTTACCGCTCATGATATGAATCCGCTGTTATCGCTGCTGGATCGAATTGTGTACCTGGCGAAGGGGCGTGCCGCCAGCGGCACCGTCGCGGATGTGGTGCAAGCGGAATCGCTTAGCCGCCTGTACGGGTATCCAGTGGCTGTGATCAAATATGGCGGGCGAATTCTGGTGCTGCCGAATGTCGGTCCGCAGGAAGGCGAAGATGGCTGTTATTTGGTGCCAAGCGAGAAGCCGACGGAGGATGCGGGTACATGTTGACTTGGCTGGCACATGCTTTACATCTTAGCTTTTTTTTTCATAGTGGCCCGGTGCGGACAGCGTTGCTGGTTGGCAGCAGTGCGGCGGTGGTAAGCGCGGTGATCGGCGTGTTCACCATTTTGCGGGGCCATGCCTTTGCCGGCCATGCGTTGGGTGATGTCAGCAGCGCGGGTGGTTCCGCATCGTTTTTTCTGGGCATCAGTCCGCTGGCGGGCTTTCTGGGTATCGCCGCCCTTGCCGCTGTGAGTCTGGAATTTCTTGGCGTGCGTAGAGTACGCGATCAGGATGTGGCGACGGGCATTGTACTGGGAGCCGGGCTTGGGCTCTCGGCTCTCTTTCTCTATTTTGACATTACCACGACGAGCACCACCGGTGCGGCGGTAACGGTCATGTTCGGCTCAATGTTCGCGCTTCCATCGAACCTGGTATGGCCCGCGATTATCGTTGCCGCGCTGGGCCTGGGAACTGTGGCGATATTGTACAGGCCGCTGTTGTTGAGCGTGACTGATCCGGAACTTGCGACCACGCGGGGAATTTCTAATCGCTGGGTGGGCACGCTGCATTTACTGACCTTGGCCGCAGCGGTGGCGCTGGCCGCTTTGTCGGTAGGTTCGGTACTGGCATCGGCACTGCTGATCGGTCCGGCGGCGGCGGCTTTGCGCATCAGCCAGCGGCCAGGTGCGGCGATTTTATGGGCGGTCATTCTTGGGCTTTCAGCGGTATGGGGCGGTATTTGGCTGGCCTACGCAAGTTACTATTGGTTTTCAGGAAATGCCTGGCCAGTGAGTTTTTTTGTGGTGGCTATCATTTTTGCAACCTATCTTCTGAGCGTTCCGTGTCAGTATCTGCTGCGTCGGCGCCTTGTGGCAGCAGCGGTTGTTCCAACCGGATCAGAGGCAAAACATTGAAAGGTAGAGGCCATGTTCGCCAGCTTCATGATTAACACTTGGATCGCCGCTACAATTATCGCAATTACTGCGGGAATATTAGGTTTTTTCGTGGTTCTTCGGCGATCCGCGTTTGCGGCGCATGTCCTGCCAATAGGCACTTTTCCCGGAGCGGCCGCGGCGCAACTGCTTGGGATTCAACCACTTTGGGGACTGCTTGCTTTTGTGGCCATCGGCGTTCTGCTGCTGCAACAATTGCAACGACTGGGGCGTAAAGATGTCGCGGCCGGACTGGTATTGGTCACGCTCATGGCCTTGGGAGCCCTGCTTTTGAGCATGACCAACGCCTACGGGCCGGCGGTATTCTCGCTGTTATTTGGCGAAGTGCTCGGCGTTTCCACCGCTGATCTGTTGCCTGTTGCGATCATTTCAACCGGTGTAATGATAGGTGTAATATGTCTGTATCGCCCGTTACTTTTGCAGTCTGCCTTTCCTGAACTTGCAGTATCGCGGGGTGTCAGTGCCGGGGTCACGGACCTGTTATTTCTAACGCTCCTTGGTCTGGTCACGGCGATGGCCCTTCCGGTAGTCGGCACGTTACTGGTCTTCAGCCTGCTGGTGGCACCGGCGGCTACGGCCCAGACACTTTCCGCACGCCCCGTGCTGGTTTTAATTTTATCTGTCGTTTTGGCGGTGGGAATGATGTGGTCCGCCATTGCCCTGTCTTTTTTGACAAACTGGCCTATCGGATTTTTTGTGGGTACCACCGGAGCGGCTCTATTTTCCGCCGCTCGAATATCCCAATTTATTCGCAACCGATGGAAATCCGGAAGTATTGGACAATCACCCTTGCTGCCGCCGTTCACTTCGTCCGCTGGCCCGACGTAGCGCGGTGAGTTGCTTTCAAATTTGTCGTTTCCTATCAGAACTCCAAACCCACCTGCACGGTTGCCACCAGTGCATTTTCATAAATACCGCCGGGATGGATGATGTACTGCAAATCCGGCTGGATGCTTAGCCAGGGCGTGACTTGGGCGGTATAAAATCCTTCAATTGCCAATTCATAATTGTATGGAGTCTGGGCGTAGGGGCTTAGGTGCGCCCATGTCGCGGCAATGCCGGTATTGTCATCGATGCGGCCTGGAATGGGTCCGCGCCAGCGCAAACCGCCGCTGATATTCTGATCAATTTCCGTCAGTTGGTCATTGGCCCAAGCGTATTGCACGAATGACCCAATCCGCGAGGCGGTCTGACCTTTCGCATGGTCAAATGTCCAGAGTGTCTGATCCAGATAGGCGTAGAAGCCCTGTGCACCCTGCACGCTTGATCCGGAATAGCGCTGGAAAGAGCCGCTATGGTACCATTGTCCCAGCGTTAGCCTTCCGCTAAGCTTATGCGGGGTGATTCGCCAGTTCAGGCTTTCTTCCGCCAACGCCAGAATGCCGTACGGATTTTCGACAGCATTGGGATTTGTGGAAGCCACATCCGGCACCGTATTTTCAGTATTGCCGTCAAACAGACCGCCATGCAGGGTCAAGGCCGACACGGGTTGCCACGACACCTCGCCACCCCATGCCGAAAAAGGATAACTGGGAAAAACAAATATGGACGGAGAAAAGCCAAATGAACCATTCAGGAAGGCTTGCGCATCGCGGATGTTGTCAAAGTCATACGTGGTATCAATGCGCCCCAGCTTAAACCAAAGGGTCCCATCCAACATATCCTGGCGATACCAGATCTGATCCAGTCGCGTAGCGGGGTTTTGATCTATAGCACTGATGGCTTGAAGTTCGCCCACCAGATCATTGGCTGGGTTCTGCCCGCCGTGGGCCATGAAATCGACAAATGCGCAGCCACCTTTCCAGCCGAAAAGTTTCTCGGTGTCCAGAGTCAATGACACATCCAGTCGATAGCGCCAGTCGATACGATTGGTGCGAATGCCGCCGGAGAAATTTTCACTCGCGGCCTGCAGCAGAGTAATAGTGGGAGTGATGCCACGTGAATCCAGATCACCGCGCAGGCCCCACCAGTCACCGGTCAACGTATCCCGAGTCAGCAGATCATGGGCAAACTGGGCGAATGAGCCAGGAGCGGGCCGGGCTGGCGAAATTGCGGTTGTCGGTACGGCCATCGGTGCGGGATTTTGCGCACTGCCCGCCGAAAACAGTTGTATGGTGGCGGCCTGCGACGTGTCCGCCGTCACTGCGGACTTGGCGGCCGGCCGGTTCACGGGTGGCGGAGCAACCGGAGCGCTTTGTGCAAAGCCGCAAGCACCGATGGCTACGGCACCAGCGGCGATCAACAGACAAGCGGTGAAGCGCGGGGCACATGGGGCAGCATCTTTTAAGCACTGGAATTTGAATAGCACACTGATCTCCTGCGGCCCCACAAACTCACTTACGGACGTTTTAAGCCCTCTGGCTATTGGCCCGACTACGCCGGCCCTTCCAACCCGTCAGCTTCGAAAGCTTATCCAAAGCCTGTCCGAGTAATAGGCGCTTTGCGAAGGCCATTACTTAGACAAGTTACATGTTATACAAAGTATAACAGTATCACACAAGCGGAATATATCGTTCCGCAGCTTACCTCGCATTATTGCCACTTCGAACTTAGGAATCAATCCGGCACGTTGCCGCAAAAGTCGGAATGCGGGCAGCCGACGCATTGACCAGACTGGTTCGTGGCCTGCATGTTTGGGCGAGGAACTTCAGCCGCAGCTTCCTCCAGTTGCGGTTTCCTCAGCTTCTGCTGACACACAGTCGGCATCATGCCCGAAATTTTGCGATGGCCTGGATGCGGGCGGTGGCGTGATCCACAATGCGGGCGGGGTAATCTTGGCCGATGATGCAGCCGCATTGGCTTTGCAACAGCGGGGGCATTTCCCATGGGGTATGAATAAAATCCTTGGGGACCTTGGCAAGTTCCGCAATGTATCGCTTTACAAATATGCCATCCGGATCAAATCTCTGGGCTTGAAGAATCGGATTCATCACTCGGAAATACGGCGCGGCATCGGTGCCCGTGCCGGCGCTCCATTGCCATCCACCGACATTGCTGGCCTGGTCATAATCCATCAGCCATTGCATAAAGAGTTGCTCACCGATGCGCCAGTGCGTGTCCAGATCTTTGGTGAGAAACATGGCGGTGATCATCCGCAGGCGGTTGTGCATCCAGCCGGTCTGTTGAATCTGCCGGATGGCGGCATCCACAATAGGATATCCCGTGCGTGCGGTGCTCCACGCTGCGATAAAGTCTGGATTGTTTTCCCAGCTCAGCGACTCGTATTTTTTTTGAAAAGCACTGTGTGCGGTATGCGGAAAATGAAAAAGAATCATGCGATAAAATTCCCGCCAGATCAGCTCGGAAAGCCATGTTTCCGCACCGCCGCACCCGGACAGGGCACCCTCTTCCACTGCTGCGGCCACGCATTGCCGGATGGATATTGTGCCGGCGGCCAAATGCGCCGAAAGCCGCGATACGCCATCGATTGCGGGAATATCCCGATCCTTGCGATAAAACCCGATTTTACCGCGACTAAACGTCTCCAACATTTTTGTCGCACCGCTTTCGCCCGGTGCGATGGGTAACGTCACAGCGGCATATCCCAACGATGCGGCCTCTGGAACAATATCGCTGGCCAATGGCATGGTGGAGAATTTATTGGGTAGCCCGCTATTTTGTGGCGGCAATGGGGCCAGTTTGCCCAGCCATGCGCGTTTGTACGGCGAAAAAATGGTGTACGGATTCTCGGTGCCGGTAAGCACTTCACATTCTTCGAAAATCACAGCATCCTTGAAAGTCTTGATTTCTATCCCGAGTGGGGCGGCTTGACGCGATAGCCGTTGATCCTGCGCCATTTGCCCGGGTTCATATTCCTTATTAAGCGTTACAGTCTGAGCGCTTAATGTTTTTGCCAGGGTCAGTATGGCCTTTACGGGATCATCTGTAGTGAGAATTTTCAATGGGATATTGAGTCGGGCAAGCGTCGCGGAAAGCTCTTTGAGCGATTCGAGCCAAAACGTCGCCTGGAATGCCCCGGTCTTTTCCGCTGCCGCAGAAAACCACCGTCTATCAATACAAAATGCTCCAACTACCGCATCACTCATCCGGCATGCCGCCGCCAGGGCTGTATTATCCCGTGCTCGAAAATCCCGCCTGAACCAATGTAAAACTGTTCCCACGCCAAAGCACTCCATTCACTACCAGTCCGCAACAGCGCCTGCGATTATAGG
>JBMFGW010000066.1:0-22048 GCA_049977145.1 Phycisphaerae bacterium | reverse complement strand
TGAAAACCGCTCCCAACCCTTGCCCCGCAGTGCTATGCGCGTATTCCGATGAAAATAACTTGTAAAGTCATGCTAGAAGGTGGCCATGAATTGATCCTGAAATGCGTTTACCTTGACCATGGCACGCGCATACGGCGCTCGCGACCACCATGTTTCCCAAGCCGGGATTGGCAGGCCAGTGGTATTATTAGTAAAAGCCCCAATTTCAAACGCGGACAGCAGCATCCATCGCTCCGAGGTGTCAATATCTGCGGCAATTGGAATTAGTTTCGGGAGTGTTTCCAGGCGGTGTAAAAAAGCATCATCCTGCCGGGCAGTGAGTTTGCCGGAATCAGCCAAGGCTATGTCTGAAAGCGACGACATTTGGTTTGCGGATGACGCAACCATTGTGGTCAATAACAGATGTTCCTGGGATAATAATGCCTCACACCGATGAGCGGCCAGCAGGTACGATTTACAAGATTTAATGTTACCACGATGCAACTCCAACATTGCCCGAACGGTTAACGCGCTGGTGACCGATTTGGTGAATTGCCACGGATTGTTTGCCCCTGTTCCAGATGCCTTCATTCCGGATGCTGCGTATGCCAGCGGTGTAAGCGTGGACGCTGCAATAATCGGAACAAAAAATCGTGGACGGCGAGTTGCCGCTTCGGCCACATCAATCGCTCCCTGGTTGGCATGCAGCCATGCTACCACCCACGGATTGGCGCGGGCCGACCACGGGCGCGTATAGCACTTGGAAGGAATAAAAGGCGGTGCATCGGGTGATGGCACACCGGCATGGACAACCTCCGCAATGGCGGTTGGATCTGCGTGTTTCCGGAAATGCTGGTAGCTGACAAAGCGCGGCCCCGTTAAGTACTTGGTCGAAATTCCCAATGCCTGACGCAGCCGATGTCCCCAATTCTGATCGCGTACAAATAACATCTTGCCGGCGACCGTTTTGAAATAGCCCCCACGAAAAGACATCGGGCGAAACAAAATCAGCAGCGGCACCGCCGCATTATCGTGCGGCGTAACGCCCTTGCCAAATTTCTGATTAAACGCCGCCACGTAATCCACCAATCCATCTTTATTTAGCGGCCCGGTTAGGCGTGTGGTGGCGTAACCAATGGGAATTGGAGATTTACCGGTGGTAGCATTGGCCCTGGATGCGTGGCCGTGTAGGGCCATCGGCGTAATAGCCGCCACACCGACAGCCAACGCGACTGCCGCTGCGCCGGCGATGGCCTGGCCGGCGATGGCCAGGATGACGCGCCCGGACTCGGCCCCCAAGTCCACAGCGATATACTGTCGATCCCGCATGAACATTCCTTTTCTGGAAAACTGACCGCTTACTAACTTTAGGATCATAACAGCAAGTCCCGCCTCGGACGAGTCTGGCACCACAGATATGCACCAGGCATCAGGAATTGTCGGCATCATGTTCAGCATCGCCCAGACCGGTTAAAATTGTTGTATGAATAACAATCGAAATAATTCGGCGGAATTGGCACAGGACCAGACAGTTCCCATTCTTGATTTTGGTTCTCAATATGTGCAGTTAATCGCGCGGCGCGTGCGCGAAGCAGGCGTGCATGCAGTGTTGGTGGCTCCAGATATTTCCGTCTCCGAGTTGCGGGAGATGAATCCTATTGGGTTGATTTTTTCCGGCGGCCCAGCGAGTGTTTACGAAAAAGACGCTCCGCAGTGTGATCCGGCAATTTTTGATCTGCAGATTCCGGTACTGGGGATTTGTTACGGCATGCAGATTGCCGCCGCATTACTGGGAGGACAAGTCAAGCCCAGCGCGGCGGCGGAATATGGGGCCACGCGGTTGCAGGTGTGGCATAACGGCGCGGCAGGAACCCACCGCAACGAATTATTTACAGGGGTGCCGGAGGAGACCCGCGTTTGGATGAGTCATGGCGATCAGGTCAAAGAACTGGGGCCTGATTTTATCGCACTGGCCGCAACATCCACCTGTCCCCTGGCGGCGATTCGGCATAAGACACGCCCTTTTTTCGGGGTGCAGTTTCATCCGGAGGTTACGCACACACCGCATGGCGGACAAATTCTGGAGAATTTTTTATATCGCGTATGTCAGGCTGCGGGAACTTGGCGTATGGGGAATTTTCTGGATAGCGCCGTGGATAAAATCCGGCGACAGGTGGGTACCGGACGGGTAATCTGCGGTTTGTCGGGCGGTGTGGATTCGGCGGTGGCAGCGGCGCTTTTACACCGGGCCATCGGTGACCAATTGACTTGTATTTTTGTGGATAACGGACTGCTGCGGAAAAATGAACGCGCCGGTGTGGAAAGTACTTTCCGCGATCACTTTCATATTGATCTACGCGTGGTGGATGCGGCGGATGAGTTCCTGTCGGCGCTGGCCGGCGTTACGGAACCGCAGACTAAACGTAAAATCATCGGCAAGGCGTTTATTGATGTATTCAAACGCGTCAGCAACAGCATCCGCGATGCGCGATTTTTGGCCCAGGGCACGCTATATCCGGATGTTATTGAAAGCGGCCAAGGTTATGCCCACACCGCCGCGAATATTAAACTGCACCATAACGTCGGTGGCTTGCCAGTAGAATTGGGCTTTGAGCTAGTGGAACCGCTGCGCGAGTTATTCAAGGATGAAGTCCGGCGGTTGGGTGAAGTTCTGGGTTTACCGGAACATATTGTCTGGCGGCATCCCTTTCCCGGCCCCGGGTTGGCCGTACGCTGTATTGGAGAAATTACGTCCGAGAAGCTAGCCATTTTACGCGACGCGGATGAGATTCTGCTGGAAGAAATAGTGTCCGCCGGTTTGTATCGTTCGACAGCGCAAAGCTTTGCGGTGCTGTTACCCGTTAACTCGGTGGCGGTTATGGGTGATGGCCGCGGATACAAACCGGTGATCGCGCTGCGCAGTGTGGATTCCACCGATTTTATGACTGCGGATTGGAGCCGAATACCCTATGACGTTTTGGCCCGCATCAGCAGTCGGATTGTTAATGAAGTGCGGTCCGTAAGCCGGGTGGTATATGACATTACCAGCAAGCCGCCGGGAACCATAGAATGGGAATGATATTCTTGGAGTGAATATGCCCGCCAATACGCCGTCGTTGCATCCGCATGATGTTGGGCTGCCTGCTTCGGTAGTCCGTAAGCGCAAGCGATTTCGCCGCATCGCGTACATAATGCTGGCGGTGGCATTGGTGACGGCTGCACCAGGCTGGTATTTGTATGGCGTATCGATCTGGGGAACATTTCATATTGGAAGGTTTACGACACTGCAAGCGATTGTGGCATATTCCCTGCTAATTGTTTCCAGCTTCACACTGGTGCTGGGGTTGTGGTATCTGCTTTTGGCACAGATGCGGCGGCTGGCACACATGGTCGTGGATGGCCGTGATGCCTCCACAACCCACAAGTGCCCCAATTGCGGCTGGCCGCACGATTATCCCGACCGTTTCTGTCGACATTGCGGCAAACCGCTGGCGGTGGTGAAACCATAAAGGGCAGTCCAATATAAACGCTGGAGTTAACACGCAGCCGTTTTCCGCATCACCTTGAACGACTGTGAATTCAGGAAGCTATTACGACAATAGGATCCAAGATGAAAGCACCAAAAAAAAGGCGGCGGGGTATTGAACTCCGCCGCCGAGACTGTTCCCTGACACTTTGGGATCCACCAAGCAACCTTAGAACTGGTAAATGGCGTCAATACCGAAAGTGGTCTGGTAGTGTTTGCCGTTGGTCAGCACGCCATGATCCGCTAAATCTTCGCGAACTTCCGGACGAATATAGAAGTTCTTGCTTAGAGGGCCATTGGGGAACGGAGTGATCTTCATGCCGAAGGTCAATTCACCATATTGTACCGTTACCCCGGCCGGCGGCGGATTATAGACGAAGGAATCCATGGTGAAGCCTGCGCCATCATAGTAATATTCTTCGCGGCCATTGAAGGTCACATAATTGTTGAGCTGATAACTCTGGTAAAGCGCTTCGCTGAACCAACCCGATGAGGCCCCAGTGCTGGCATTGCCAGCCCCGTCATAGCCAAAGGTGGTGTCGGACACCAGCGTCAGGGCATTATTGAGAATGGGCGGAACCCAAGTGATCAGCGGCTCCACCACGGTGCGATAATGGCTGTCATCGTTGTTATCCTGCGGTCCCACCGACAGGTTCACCGTATAAATCCACTGCGAACTGGGCGCGTAACTAATTTCGCCCAGATAATCCACCGCGCTATTGTTATCGTTAAGCGCCTGGTTCCAGCCGCGGGTTACGCCACTGTAAAAAGTCCATTGGCTGTTCGGTGCATATTCCGCCAGCACCCCGGTCTGCGTGAACGGAATGGCCATGCCAAACGCCAAGGAGTGCGAGTAGAAAAAATTAGTGGTGGGGTTGATGGTTTCTTCACCCAGCAGCGTGACAAAAGTTCCAGCTTTGAACTTCAGATCTCCGGCACCGCCAAGGTGTAGGGCGAAGGTCACGTAGGCCTGCTCAAGATCAAATTGATACAGCGGTGATTGAATGGCGCTGGTTACACCGCTGCTCTGGGTGGCGTAACTATGATAAAAATTGAGGCCATTGGGATGAATGTTATCAGCGGTTGCCGGGTCATAGCCATACAGCCACTCAACTTTGCCGCCAATGTCCCAGCCGCGTTTGATGTAGTTGGGATCAGAAAAGTTGATGGCCCGGGCGAAAGTTAAATCAAGCTGATCCATCTGGATATGATTACCATTCTCCGTATCAAATACCCGGGTGGGAATAACTCCCCCAGCGGGCCGACCGCTAAGGTCCGATGTGTATCCCATTTCCAAATAACCATAGATATTGAAACCGGCGTTGGAAATGCTTTGTCCAACAGAGGTATCACCAGTCTTAATTTGATCCAGAGAATACATCAGCAGAGGATTGGTATCCGCCGCTGCCGGTGCCGGAACCGCTATTGGTGCGGCGGGCTCTGCCGTTGCTGCCGTGGGGGTGGTTGAAGAATCTGCCAGACACAAGCCCGTGGTCGCCAACACAGCGGCCATGGCCAACGAAACGTGAAATGGTCGCATTTGTTTCTCCTTCAAAATGCACAAACCGGGCAGCTATTATGCAAATGTCATGCCATTTAATTTTATGTGATATATAATGCACGATTAATTTAGAATATGCCTAAATTATGTGCGACAAACTGAAAGACGCCTGATTAAGCAGCAGATAACTCCGAAAACAATTGTTCTGCAGCACGCGTTGTTTCCGCCGCCGCCAGCGCGTCGAGTATTCGCCGCTGTCGTGGTGTCCACACCCATGGCGTGTCTGCGGTACAATTACCAAGGCCCAGTGTTTCCAAAATGGCCGCGTGTAGTTCATCAATGCCGTCACCGCACAATGCGCTGACCTGCACCGCCCTACCCCGTGATGACACTTTCCGAGGGTCCATTTGCAAGGGCCGATCCATTTTGTTGATGGCATAAATCCATGCAGGCGATTCACCACGCCAGGGTTCTGCTGTCGGAGGTAGGACCGGAATTAATTCCGTGCTGCCGTCAAGCACGACCACCACCACATCCGCGCGCCGGGTCTGCTGGTGTGAACGACGGATAGCTTCCTGTTCCAGGGGATCATTCGTTGGCCGCAAACCGGCGGTATCCACAACGATGGCATTGAGCGATACCGCGTCGGCGGTCAGCCGGATGGTTACATCCACCCAGTCTCTTGTGGTGCCGGCAACAGTGCTGGTGATGCTGGCGGATCGACCGGCCAGCGCATTGAGCAGCGTTGATTTACCGGCGTTAGGTTCTCCGATCAAGACTATGCGTGGTGCTTGCAGAAAGTGCCGCAGATAAGACGATCGCCGCATTATCCATTGCGCCTGCGACTCCACAAGCCACAGTGCTTGCGCCTGCGACAGCGTCTGCAACTGCATTATTGATTTTCTGGCCCACGCCGCCAAGCCGGTTGTATGTTGGCACGTCAACAACCGCAACGTAAAAAGATTATCCACCGTTGGCAATGTTTCCAATACCTCCCGCAAAATCGCCGGAGCGGAAGAATAATGTTGCGCTGTCGCCACGTCGTCATCCAGCAACCAGTCACCGTGCGCAAGTGGCGCATCAGATACGGTGGCCCCCGCCGCGCGCAACGCCGCTAAAATCTGTTCCACCACCGCAACTCCACCATGGGCGTGAATTTCAAAGTTTATCGCAGTGCGGCAAACAATCAGCGCATCATCAATTTCCTGCCCTTGAAATACCAGTGTGGCCCGCTTCACCCCGCCCGTGGAAAGATGCTTGGCCTGCGGATATAGTTCCGCCACAGCATCCCCTGCCCGACTGCCCCCCACTGCAATAACCGCGATAGCACCGGTGCCGCTGGCAGTCAACCTCCACGCATGGAGTTCTCTTGGCCGTGCGTCCCCAGTGAAGATAGCCGACATCCGCGGTTTCTGAATCTCGGATTGATGCGACCTGTTAACCATAGCATGGATTATTTCGCGTTCCATACACAGCATAATACAGCTTTCACCGGTCGGCGTGTAAAGGCGCGCGGCGGTGTCCCCATGATGGTATTACAGATAGCACCAGCAAGGTTTCACCCGCCGATGATATTGGATTGATCATGCTCGACCGTGTATTCCCTATGGGCGGAGCCGGTGAAACCCGGCTCGGTTGTGGCGCCCGAGCCAGTGACAAGTTTGGTGGGGCGCTGGATTTTCTTTTTGCCATTGAGATACGCATCCATCTGGCGCAGAGCCTGCTTGATGCGCAATTCATTTTCCACCATGGCAATACGGACAAATCCTTCACCGTTATCACCAAAACCACGGCCTGGCGCCACGGCCACGTCAGCTTCGTCGAGCAGCCGCAGCGAAAAATCAATGGTACCCTGCCCGGCCAGATGCTTATCCGACACCTTGGCCCAGACGAACATACTGGCGCGGGGTACTTCCACATCCCATCCAATTTTCCGCAGTCCCGCGACCAGAACATCGCGGCGTTTCTGATATATTTCCGCTTGCTGCCGGACGAATTCATCGCCGTTGCGCAACGCCAGAATCCCGGCGATTTGAATTGGCGCAAAGTGACCGTAATCGTAATAACCTTTGATGGTGGACAGCGCCCGCACCATCTCGCTGTTGCCGCAACAGAAGCCCACGCGCCAACCCGCCATATTGTACGGTTTGCTCATGGTGGAAAATTCCACACCGACATCCTTGCCGCCGGGAATGGCCAAAAAGGACGGAGCCTGATAACCATCAAAGCAGGTTTCCCCATAAGCGAAATCGCTGATGACCAGCACCATGTATTTTTTGGCCAGTGCGACGGTTTGCTGATAAAATAACGGGTCCACGGTCATAGCCGATGGGTTGTGCGGAAAATTGAGAATCAACAGCTTCGGCCGCGGAAAGAGATTTTTCAGTACATGTTCAATGCGCTGCAAAAAAGCCTCATCATTGCCCAGCGGAACACTGATGACATTGCCGCCGGCCAGCGCCACGGCATAGACGTGAATTGGATACGCCGGATCACCCACCACCACGGTATCTCCCGCTCCCAGCAGTGCCAGCATCAGATGGGAAAATCCTTCCTTGGAGCCAATGGTGGCGACGATCTCCGTTTCCGGATCCAAGTCCACACCATAGCGACGCTTATATTTTCGCGCCACTTCGCGGCGCAGATTATACAACCCTATACTGACGGAATAACGATGGTTACGCGGATCATGTGCCGCCTCGGAGAGTTTATCTATTACAAAATTAGGCGACGGATCAATGGGATTGCCCATGCCCAGGTCAATGACATCATGCCCCGCCCGTCGCTTGGCGGCTTTCAACGCATTGATACGCGAAAACAAATAAGGCGGCAAACGCTTGATGCGCGCTGAAACTTCAATGGTAAAAGGCTTATCATTTCCGCCGGCCATAGTCCGGCTCCTCTCATAATGAACAGTCTGACAGGAAATAACCCCGCAAGGTCGATTCTCTTCATCTGCTCTTTACATGACATCCAATTTAACTACCTCGGCCATACTTCGCGACAGCATTTCCGCCAATATTTCCCCGCCACACGGCAATATCCGCAATTTACTTGCCGGTGCCGGCCTGTGGCTTAGGCGCGGAAGCGGGCACGGGTGCGGAAGTGGCGTTTTTTTGCTGTGCTTTTTGTTCATTCCGCAGCAGTCGGGCCTGTTCGGCATACGCTTCACGCAAGGCTGTAAATTCCTGTTTTAAAATCGGATTGTCAATGGTGATCTTGGATTGTGCGACCAGCCGGTTTAATTCAATCTGTCCCCATCGCATTTCCATTTCGTTAAGTAAATCAGCTTTCAAGCCGACTTTCACCTTGGACAAAGGCACTTTTAACGCGGGTATTTTCTTCACCAACCACAGCAGATGCAGGTCCCCGTTAACAGGTACTGCCGCAGAGAGCTCATTGGGTTCTAGTTCCGCAGCCGTATTCACCAAGATCCGTGGAAGAGCCTTGTCCTCCAATGGAATAATCTCCAAACCACCGTTAGCGGCATTTTGCGTATTGATGCTGTGCTGCTGCGCCACCAGCGCCGGATTTTCATGTTTATCCACAATCAGATGCCGTACAGTGGCGGCAGCATCAAAAGTTGCAACCACAATATCGCGAACTTCCACCTTGGGACCGAAATTAACTTTGTAAGCCTGTTCCACATCGGCATTCGTAACTTGCACATGCCCTTTGGCCAGCGCCAGCATATAAGTGGTACGCGCCAAGGCCATCCGGAAATCCACCAGCGACTGTCCCTTGCGTGCCAGCAATTTTTCCAATACTGGAATGCGTTGATTGACTGGAACATGCTGTGCCGCCAATTGATTCAACACCCCTTGCTCGGCGGCATCAATCTGGGCCTTTCCAACATGTAAACCGGCCTTTTGACAGGCTTGTTTGAGCACCGTGAGTTGAATCCATTTTTCCAGAAGACCGACACCACTCATCCGCAACAGCGAGTTTAGAAAGTGCGCTTTGCTTAGCGCCACGCCATTGACTGTGGCAATGGAAGGATTGCCCGCAGTCGGCGAGCGCGGCATCAGGATATTCTGATCCAACACCGGAATTGGCTTAACGGCAGGAGTCGCCGTACTCTTGGGAAGTACCACCGCCGCCGGAGTCGTGCCAATATCCACCCATCCCAAGGCGGCAAGAGCCAACATGGCAACCAATGTAATTTTCCCACTGCAGTATTGTCGCTTCACGCGAATCTCCTATGCATATAATCATACGCGCACAACCAAACCAACTTTTATTATACCGTAATGCGGGAGTTTAAGCCACTACGCTATTGGTCATGGCCGCGAGTTTCTCCAAGGTTTGCAGAGCTTGACCTGAATTGATGGCGGCTAGAGCTAATTTTACCCCCTCGCGCAACGACTCCACTTTACCGCTCACCCATAATGCCGCAGCGGTATTCAACAATACCATATCCCGCGCCGCACCTGTTCGACCAGATAGAATTTTCAGGATTTTTTGGGCCGAAGTCTCCGGCGAATCAATGCGCAAATCCTCGGCTGAGGATATGGGCAAACCAACATCTTTGGCGGAAATTTCCATAGTTTTAATTTCCTGACCGTCAAACAGAGCTACGCGGGTAGGACCGCCAATGGATAACTCACAAAGTGATCCCTCTTCCGGGTCCGCTCCACAAACCACCATAGCGCGTACCGCACCCAGCCGTACCAGTACTTCCAACATAGGCCTCACCAAGCTTGCGCGCGGCACGCCGACCAGCTGTCGCCGGGCGCCGGCGGGGTTGGTCAACGGCCCCATAAGATTGAAAATAGTCGCGAATCCGAGACTTTTACGAATCTCGGCGACATGCCGCATGGCGGGGTGATGGCGCGGTGCAAAGCAAAAACACACGCCTATTTCCCGCACACACCGCGCCTGCAAATCCGGAGTAACGTCCACGCGTACACCCAATCGAGATAACACATCGGCACTTCCGCTACGGCTGCTAACCGCACTATTGCCGTGTTTGGCTACCGGAACACCACAGGCCGCCGCCACGACAGCAGCCGTGGTGGACACATTAAAAATGCGGGAATTCGTGCCTCCGGTACCGCACGTATCAATAACATCTTCTGGCGCCACAACCGGTATCACAAACTCACGCATAGCCATAGCTGCACCCGCCAACTCATCAACGGTGGGATCACGTCCGGCCATAATTGCCAATAAAGCTCCGATCTGCGCGGGTGGTACGGTGCCGGACATCATGGCTTCAAAGGTCGATCGCGTTTGATCCTGCTTCAGCGATTGACCTTTGATCAGCAGACGGAGAATATCTTTCATGCTTGGTCCAAAATCCGATGACGTATCCATCATGATGACACAACTTGCGCCCCATCGCCGGCGGTGGTGGAAAACATGGAGGCTTCCCGGGCAAAGCGCTTTGGATACTCGCGCCCAATAACGGCGGTCAGTTCATCAATGGCCTGGCGTTTGACCATAGCCACAATGGAACCGCCAAATCCCCCGCCGGTCATGCGTGCACCATAAACGCCCTGGACTGTAGCCGCAATTTCCACCAAGCCGTCCAACTCCGGACAGCTCACACCATAATGATCCCGCAGACTTGCGTGCGATAGATACATCAGTCTGCCGCAAAACCCCCAATCCTTTGTCGCCATCGCCTGGGCGAATTCCAATGTGCGGGCGTTTTCAGAAATCACGTGCTGGGCGCGGCGAAACACCGTCGGATCCATATTCATGCGACAGGTTTCCAGCATGGACAAATCCGCATCGCGCAGGGATTTGACGGCGGGAAATTTTCTCCGCAGAATCGCTACCGCTCGTTCACATTGATTCCTCCGCGCCTGATACTCTCCCTGTACCAATTCATGTTTGACATTGGAATTGGCAATAAATATCCGCATATCCGCATCTTGCATTGGAACTTGCCGCCGTGACAAGTCGCGGCAATCCAACAGCATGGCATGATCTTTCTGCCCAAGGGCCGATATAAACTGGTCCATGATGCCACAGGGCATCGCGGCATAGTTATGTTCCGCCCATTGCGCCGCCAGCGCGAGTTCAACCTTGTCCAATGTTGTGCCATTGGCCGTTAGAAAAGCTAATCCGGTTGCCACTTCAAACGACGCACTGGATGAAAGGCCGCCACCAATCGGCACGGTGGTGGAAATAATGCCATCCATACCATGTGTAACCAGTCCACGCTGGCGCAAAGCCTCGGCGACGCCCTTGGCATAAAGTGACCATTTGGGGGAATCCTTGGCGACGGGACCGGCCACCGAAAATTCCGACAGCTCATGTTGGGTGGTGCTGAAAAGCCGCACTTTGGCATCGGTTCGAGCCTTGGCAAAAATTGTGGTGTAGCGATCAATGGCGATTGGAAAAACGAAACCTTCATTATAATCGGTGTGTTCACCAATAAGATTCACGCGCCCAGGCGCACGCGTATGAATGAAACTCCCATCCGTGTGTCCAAATTGCCTGGCGAATTCCTGTTTCAGTTGCTGATCCACGCGTAAACTCCAAAGTCCATCAATACACTAATAAAGTCACCACCAAATTTATTATCATAAGAGTATACACGAATCGAAAATCAATAGGAAAGTGATTTGAGATCGAGTAGCCGTTCAAGCACCATATTTTCTGCGTACCTGCGCGGCGGCAGGCTGCGCCGCGACCATAAAGGAGCGGTATGGTCGAAATATGCTAAAATCCATAATTTTCAGCAGTCTACCGCCGAGCTTATGCTTTCTTGCGATAAACATTCAGCCCAATTTTTTCATCCCGGTCTGGTATGGTCACGTTGCCCTCGGTGGAAGCAATGATGATCGTCTTACCCGATGCGGAAGGTCCAAAATCTTTACTTAAATCTACCTTAATAGTAAGTATGTTGCCTTCCACTTTCATGTCCACATTTTTCATCTGTTTCTCCTGTTGCCCGATTGCACCCACGGTGCTCATCGCGGGCCCGCGACGCCACCGACACTCCAAGCACTCCCGTCGACATTAGCGCATTGCACATTAATAGCCGGAACTCGACGGTAAAACATTACTCATTATCCGTCCCGCAAGGCTGCTGTCAAACCCTGTACTCTGCCGACGAAAACAAAACCTTGATGGATTGTTTCAGGTGCCACCAAGCCGGATAATCCGTTGTGCTGTGGAGTAAATGGTTTCCGCGCACCGGCATCTCAATACGCCAGCCTGTAAGGGTATTATGGACAAAATTTCGCCACGCAAGCCAGTGTGAAAGCCACACTGTGTAGCAAATCGGAGGGGCAGACGCATTGGAGCGTTCGTACGATGGCGGTGCATCGCATGATTCTTGATAATTATTCCACACATAAAAGTCCGGTCATCCGACATCGGCATATCTGGGCATTGAGTTTATAGGTGTTCCAATAGCCGGTGCGCTTGAGCACCGACAACCGGATCGGCCAGTGGCACAAAACACGCTTAAATACTCACAACTCATACCGCAGATACTTGCACCTCAGTGGATCCGATGATTTCTGCAGCCTGCCGGTCGATTTGTTCTTCCAGCATGAGGCGTAAACGCCCCAGCGCCCGAACTTCCAATTGTCGGACCCGCGCTTTGGTAATGCCCATTTGCTCAGCAATCTGAGAATGGCTCATCGGAATCTGCCCGGCTTCCAACCCATAGTGCGCGGCGACAAGATCGCGTTCCCGCCGGGGAAGTTTCTGCAGAGCATCCATCAGTCTCCCTTGCATTAACAGCATGTCCACCGCGTCAGGAACACTTTGTTCCGGCGCGGCGCCGAGTTTATCCAACAGATCATTTTGCGTGGTTACCAGCCGTTCATCCACACGCGCGCTGTTATCACTCATTCGCCGGGCAAAATTTTTCATCAACACATACGTCAGATAGGTACTAAACTTAACCCCGCGTGAAAAATCAAAGGTATCAACCGCACGCAGCATCCAGAGATTACCATCGGAAATAAGTTCAAAAAGATCCTGGCGCGCGCACTGGTGTTTCTTGGCCACATGTACCACCACACGCAGATGCGTCTGGAGTATCTGATTGCGGATAATCCCCGCACTTTCCAGAAGCGATTCAATTTTTTCCAAATCCGCCACTCGCACCCGGGTTACGTCAATATGGGCCTGCAAACGCGCCGCCCTGGCTTTGATATAATTCATGCGCCGAAAGGCATCCAGCACCAGTGCGTGCGGCAGTATGGGTTGCCGAAACACCTCCGCCAGATAGGCCGGAATATCATTAGGTTGGCGCAGGACAATTTGTTCCCGAATTTCTACACCGGCCAGCGGATCTTCCCGCTGCCGCTGCGCTTTTTCCGGTAATAGTTTTAGAATAATGTCATCCGCGTCCGGATGATCAAATAAGGGATTGGTGACATACCGAATCACCATATTTTTAAGGCGCAAGGCCCGGTCCTCGCTGACCACCCGATAAATACGCGAACGTGTTCGGCCATAGCGCCGCGCCAGACTGTCCACCGAAATTCCACGGTCCAAGCAATCCACAATAATATGCTTATCCTGAGCGGTCAGCGGAGCGGGAACATTGGGAAAAATCGCCTGATCAGGATGCTCCTTATCCCAACGGCGAATTATATACCGGATTGTTTCCGGGCTGCGCCCGGTATGGCGCGCGATGCGACAGGAAATAAGTTTCAGGCGGCAGTGACAGCGCTGATTCATTCGCCGCGCCCAGCGGATAATGGCGTTTTTTTCCGCTTCTGAAACTTGGCGGAAACGCGCTGATTTTTCCACACGCTGTGCAAATTGGGTCGCAAACCGCGCGACTCCATGCGCCAGAAAACCCAGACGCTTAATTCCATCGGGATAGACAAATCGTAGGGCCGGCAAACCGCTTCTACGCCAACGCTGAATGGTTTTGGTGGATACTTTGAATTTTTCCGTGATCTGTTCCAGCGTAATCACCGTATCACCCGCATCGTTGACGGCGATGTTCAAGGTATCCGAGACCGTCTCGACCAGCGCCGCAATATCCGCCAGTAAAGCCCGACCGGAAATAAGGTGATCTGCCGATTCCTTAGGGCGATAGCCAGTTAACCGATACAATACAAATTCCCATGGATAATCTTCCGTAGAGTCAATGTGCTCCATGAGAACCAGCGCCGCCCGCAATTGCTCATGCCGCTTGGCCAGCGGCGTAAAGGACATCTGCCTCGCCAATTCTTCAATTTTTGGATCAGACCAGATCATGGAGCATAGACTCCTTGTTCACGCACCACCTACTATCTTATCTTGGTTTACCGGATATGAAAACAAAAAATATCTATTTTTGGGTAGCAGGGTACGGTCACCGGGAATTCGCAGAGGCAAATAACGTACAAAGGCCGGTAATCTTTGCGACTATCCGATGCCGGTGACGCTTGCATATTCTTTTTTATGAATAATACACAGTATAGTCTGAAAATAACATAATTTTTACACCGGCAAAATTTTATTGGGCTGCTGTTGTCGTTTTGGCCGCAGCATATTAGTATCTACTGTAACCGTTTTGCCGGGAGCGCTGTGCAGCGTCTGGTTGGGCGGTGTAGTGATGAGAAGAATTACTCGTAGTGAGAAAAACAATATGAAAGCCATCGTGCATCGTCAAGCCCTCGTGGAAGTACTCGCCTTGGCCTGTGGCGTGGTGCCGACCCGTTCCCCCAAGCCGGTACTCTCCTGTGTGCGGATTAGTACGGTTGTCAATGGTCGTGACAAGGTGCTGCGGTTGGTCTCCACCGACCTGGAAATGACTCTGGAAACCACCATTTCGCAAGTGGAAATAAGTCAGGAGGGCAATGTCTTGCTGCCGGCGGGAAAACTCAGTGAGATTGTCAACAACTCCCCGGATGAAACCATCATGCTGGATACCGATGGCGAAAAGGCCACCATTAAAGGTTCCGACAGCATGTTCACGCTTTTGGGATTCAATCCAGAAGAATTTCCGCCCGTGAGTGGATTTGAGGGCCAACCTGATTTCTCCATTTCCGCTGGCACGCTTAAAGAAATGCTTGATCGCACGCGATTTGCCGCCGCCAAGGAAATGAGCCGCTATGCCATCAATGGCGTACTGTTTGAACGTAAGGGGAAAAAATTATCGCTGGTAGCTACCGATGGGCATCGGCTGTCGCAAACCCGGGATGAAACCAACGGCGGGGAGAGCAAGGACGTTTCCGCCGTAATACCGATTAAAGCGCTGGCTTTACTGGAACGGCTGTTGACGGCGCCGGAAAGCACGGTTGAGCTGCAATTCCGTGAGAACAAAATTTTTGGTCGTGTTCTTCCGGCTGCGGTGCCAGCCAATGGTGACAACCTCAAGCCGCCATCCCAGCCCGCCGCCACCTTCAGTGCGTTGTTGGTGGAAGGAGCCTTTCCTCCATATCAAGATGTAATTCCCAAAGATTGTGACCGCAAAACCAGTCTTAATCGGGACCAGTTGCAAAGTGCGGTCCGCCGCGCCGCGCTGCTGACTAACGATGATTCACGGTCGGTTCGTCTCAACTTCACTACCAAAGTTCTGACGATTTCAGGGCGGTCACCGGATGTGGGCGAAGCCAAAGTGGAAATGCCGATCGACTTTTCCGGCGAGGCACTGGACGTCGGTTTTAATCCGCAGTATCTGTTGGACGCGTTGAAAGTCGCGCCCACCACGGACGTGACACTGGAACTTAAATCAGCGGCCAAGCCCGGATTGCTCCGGGCCGGGCCGAATTTTTTGTACGTTATCATGCCGGTTAATTTGAGCTGACGGTCAGCGGTTCCATCCCAATAAGGACCGTTGCCGATACGGAGGCGCCATCATCGCTAACATTGTTCCACCTGTTGATATCACACGCCGTGATCAAATAGTGGTTGCGGAGTTGCTCTGCACGCAATTGCTGGACGAGGCGGTGATGGATCGTATCGCCCATGACATTACTGAAGCGGTTCGTGACCGGCAACCTCCGCTTTTAATTATTTCGTTTGCCCGCGTGCAGCACCTGTCTTCCATGGCTCTGCGAACCCTGTTGAATCTACGACGGGAACTTATGGAAAAAAAAGGGCAAATACGTCTTGCCGCCATCCGACCGGAAATCCGTGAAGTCTTCGCCACGACGCGCCTCGACACCCTCTTCCAAATACATTCCGATACCGACGAAGCCGTGGCGAAAATGCAAGTCTGGCTGCGACTGGTGAAAGGAAATCGGTAGGCCCTTTAGTTCGCGCTTCAGTAGCCGTAGACCATCTGGTGATAGTGCCATACCCTTGCAAGCCCATCGTTTCAAAAACATTTGGTCAGATTATGGCCCGGAGAAGCCTTTCCGAGCCAGCCATCGGCGGGATCTCGGAAACGCAGGAAATGCTGAATTTCTGCGGCAAGCATAATATTACATCAGATGTACAGGTTGTCCCCGTTCTGAAAATTAACGAGACGTATGAACGCCTGCTGAAATCTGCTGTTTTGAAATCGACTTGAAGATATGATGGCTTGTTGTTGATGGTACTGACAGCATGCGGGGGCGGTTCACCCCACCGCTAATAAAAACGCCGAGCCGATCCTTAGACCAACCCGGCGTTATATTTGGAGGCGGAGGGAGTCGAACCCTCGTCCCGTGGCAGGTTGACGATGATCTCTACGTGTGTAGACTGCATGTTAATCTCAAACTTCCGGACGCCGACAGTCTGACTTTCGGAAATTCCAGCCCATCCTAGTCTTAGCAAATGGCCGATAGACGTTGCCATTTGAGCATTCCGCTAGTCGTCGGTTCACCACAAGCCGCGGACTTCCTGCGGGAACCGGGTTGCCTGTTTAATTAGGCAGCCAACCGAAGGCTTGCGCCACCGGCTGTTGGGAACTTGAAGTTCTCAGCATTTGATTTTTTGCCACTCAGTTTAACGACTTGTTTGGCAGGTCGACACGCCATTATCGACACTACTGTCCGGTCGATACCTTTCGCCCCCTTTCAAGGAAGCACAACTATATAAATGATTATAGCGTCTTTGAGCGATAATACCATCTTCCTACCTGCAAAAGCAGAAGAGGGGTCTGTGACGTATTTTGCCAAGTGTGTCCCAGGCCCTAACCATTGGCGACCTCGCGAACTTACAGAAGGGGACTCCGGCAATACGCCAACCGCGATTTTGCAAGGCAAGGTCGCGGGTAGTAAACGAACCGCAGAACACGGATACGACACACTCCCGATAGGATAAACCCAGTAGCGTCCGGGGAGTGTTTTCTCTTCGCACCGGGCGCCGCCGCTGCATGCGCGAAAATAACCCGCCGCGCAATTTTCATCGCACAAAACAAGCTGTTGAACGCACGCACGCGAAAAAAACACCCACAGCAAACATCGGGCCGGACGCTACTAAGCCGCCATACCAGTTGACCGTGTAACGCCGGCGTTTGGCTTTGGCCACCACTGTTTTGGGTGTGGCGAGTTTGCGGCCAAGGCAGCGGAGGCGTCCGAATTGGGAGCGTTGCACAGGTGGCGCAGCAACGACAATACCGCACCGAGCGTCAAGACTACCGCGCGGTGAAAAGTTAGGCGGGTGAAGACTACCGCGAAGCTCGAGAGTAGTGGCTCCGCCACTTTGGGCCTACAAAACACATTGGACTCCTTTCCGGTTCGGATGGTCGTTACCAGGAAATCTACGGGGAAGTCCGATCTTTTGAAAGTCTGCTGTCATAAAAAACATACCGAACAATGGCAAAAGTTGAGCTATATGATAAACATTTTAATTTAGCTGTGACAGCGTGTATATTATGCAGCTTCTGTGGGAATGTTGTGCTTAAGGTGACTTCGTATGCGAGATATTGTCCTCCACCCCTCTCCTCCGCCGACTTGGACATTTTTGAGCAACCACGGACACGTCCTGCTTTGTTTGGCCCGGCAACCGGGGTTGCGGCTGCGCGATGTGGCCGCACAAGTTGGTATCACCGAGCGTGCTGTCCAGCGTATTGTGGCCGATCTCGAAAGGGCAGGCTATCTGCGGCACCGGCGCCGCGGGCGCCGTAACCGCTATGAGTTCCGCGCGAACATACATTTGCGCCACCCGGTCGAGGACCATCGAACCGTGGGGGAACTTATTGGGTTCGCATTCGGCCCAGCCGCCACTGAACCGCTATGCACGGGACTCCCTCCCACCACAACTTACATTCATAGCACCAAGTCTTCCAAGTCGGGGGACGATATCGGAAAGCTGGAGGCCCGCCCGGCAGGTGGCTCCAGAAGTAGGTTTGACAGAAAAAGGAGAAAAAACACAAAATTAACAAAACTGCGGAAAGCACTGGCCAGATAAATAACTCGCTAACCTGGCGTAGCCGAAACCAAGAATAAAAAGTCAAACACCGAGATTTTCAGAACGGCCATCAAGCCCTGTGTGTACAACTCGGGAAAGCATTGTTCGCAAAATATGCTGCGCAAAAACGAGAGGTTTTCTCGGTAAGGGATGACGGTATTCCTTGCCTATGTAGCGCAGTTTATGATATAAGACGGTATGAAAAGCAGTTGTTCGGCACAATGCAGTGGCTCTTGGACGTGGTTATGATGAGATTGAAACATTCTTTATCAGCACAAGTGGGTATTATCATGGGCAGTAAATCAGATTGGCCCACCATGCAACATGCCGCGGAGACACTCCAATCGCTGGCCATTCCTTTTGAAGCCAAGGTTATTTCCGCACACCGCATGCCCGAGGACATGATCGCTTATGGACAACAGGCTGCCAATCGCGGCATTCAAGTCATTATTGCCGGGGCCGGTGGGGCGGCGCACTTGCCGGGAATGATTTCTTCGGTGACCACACTGCCGGTTTTGGGCGTACCGATTCAAAGTGCGGCGCTCCAAGGCTTGGATTCCCTTCTTTCCATCGTACAGATGCCGGGGGGCATTCCCGTGGGAACGCTGGCTATCGGGGAAGCCGGTGCGATTAACGCGGCACTGCTGGCTGCGGCGATTCTGGGGCTGTCCAATGCCGCTATCGCGAAATGCTATCGGGCACACCGCAATTCGATAATGGAAAAAGCCCGGGCTGAAACGATTGAAGGTATTCCAGCGACACCGTAGCGTCACTCGCGATGAATATTATATTTAAGCCACAATACTTGAGTTGATACCATGAAATTAACGCATGCCGATGTAGCGGCGCGACCAATTCTACCACCTGCGCTAATTACCGTGCTTGGTGGCGGACAGCTCGGAGCTATGCTTTGCGAGGCCGCCAAACGCATGGGCTACCATACACTTTGCGTTTCAAGTTATGGGGCGGATCCTGCACGCCGCTGGGCCGATCATCATCTGATGGCTGATCCATGCGCCCCAGCTACAGTAGCCCGCGCAGCCCGGCAATCTGCGGTCGTAACTGTGGACGCGGAATCCATTGTACCGATAGCACTGGAAGCTGCGACCAACGCTGGATGCCTCGTGGCACCTTCCGCCGAGGTACAATCTACGGTGCGAGACCGGCGGTTGGAAAAACAATTTCTTCGCGACCAGGGCTTAGCGGTTGGTCCCTTTGCGGTCGTTGAATCAGCCTTGCAAATGCGCAAAGCGGCGGAATCGCTCTTCGCCGCCGGAGCAAAAAAATTGGTGGCCAAAACCGCGTGCGGCGGCTACGACGGCAAGGGGCAACGTTGGATCCGCTCAGCAGCCGATGCGACGGAAGCATGGGAGGCGTTAGGATGTACACCGCTGGTGGTGGAAAGTGGCATTGAATTTGTGGCAGAGGCGTCAGTCATCGTGGCCCGATCCGTTGATGGCCGCATGAGTAATTTTCCAGTGTTTCAAAATCAACATCGCTGCGGGATATTATTTCAAACCAAGATGCCTGGTGATTTTTCCACCGCCACGATCGCGCAAGCCGTCGACCTTGGTCGCCGGACTGCTGAAGCCCTGCGTGTAGTGGGCCTGTTGGCGGTAGAGATGTTTGTATTGGCAAACGGAGATGTATTAATTAATGAATTAGCGGCGCGTCCGCACAATTCTGGGCATGTAACCATGCGCGCAGCAAGCCGCAGCCAGTTCGAAATGCACATAGCCGCCATCTGTGGTTTGTCGTTGCCGGAAATACACACGCTGCAGCCGGGCGTGATGACGAATTTATTGGGCGACCTTTGGGCGTGTGGTGAACCGGATTTTGCCAAAGTATTGGCGGATGGCCGGGGCATGATACACCTTTACGGCAAGTCACCACGGGCAGGTCGCAAGATGGGCCACATGATCCACACCGCTCCCACTTTGGCGGAAGCCGTAAAAGCCGCCGAGGCGGCGCACAAGATGTTGCAAACCTCATAAAGTGCCCTTGATCGGCATATTCATACCGGTACCAGAACTTTGGTAACTGGCAATCATTCACGACTTTATCCGATTACCAGATCCGCCAGCAGCCCAAGGAACAGGTCACACATTATCGTCTGACAACCAAATACACAACCTTAGCATGACTTTACAACGGATGTTCCAACGTAAGTTGTTGTTTTACAATTAGTTAAGTATGCTTTTTCGCATTTACGTGTAGCCACTAAAGTGTTTTATTGTATTTAATATTGTACCTGCATTCTGTTTTATTCCTATTATAATAGTGGCCACTATGCATGTAGACACAGGTAAATCCGGACCTTACGTTCGACACCTCCTACGCGACTCCTTTCGCCAGGACGGAATGGTCAAACACCGTACCATCGCCAATATTTTCAGTTGCTCGCCCGAGGAGATACACGCCATCAAGAGGGAAACCATTGTGCCATTGCATCCCGCAGCCGCGGGAATCGGTACAAAAGTATTTGGAAAAGGGCCAAGTCGTCTTGCCTGCAGCGTTTCCCCACCGTGGCGTTCATGTGGCCACAAGAAAGCAACTGCCGCCAAGACGCAAAACCCGTTGAGTTTACAGCGCATTATCCCACTGCAAACCAGCGGAGTTTGCTGGAACATCCGTTAAAAAAAGCAAAGCCAACGCGCTGGGAATTCCCCTGCCGCATGGAAAATTCGCGTCTTCAAGGAAGACCCAGCGGGTGGAACGCTGGAGTTTCTGGAAGAGGTTTTAATTCATCATTCGGCCAAGCATGCGTTCACCGCCAGCGCCATGGCGGCCAAGTGCACATTATGCACACGATGCACCGCCACGCCGCGTTGCGCTGCCAAGGCGGTGACCAGGGACGTAGCTATATCGCGAGCTTCCCATGTTTCTGGGGCAGACTCCATGGTTATGTCGGTTAAAAATCTTTTCCGTGAAACCCCCAGCACCACCGGAAATCCCAAATCCACAAGGTCATGGATATTGGCCAGCAATCGCCAGTTATCCGCCGGCGCTTTGCCAAAGCCGATACCCGGATCAAGTAAAATGTGATCCGGTGCAATGCCGGCAACCACCGCCGCTGCCGCGCGTTGCTGCAGATATCCGAAAACATCCAGGCAAATATTCTCCCGAACGACCGGCGCAAAGGCGGGAGTTTCCAGCCCCTGATGCATTAGAACCACAAGACATTCGTGGGCGGCAATAACGCGAAACATGTCCGGGTCATGTTCACCGGCGGAGATATCATTAATCATACCGGCACCGGCCAAAAGCGCCGCCTCAGCCACCTGACTGCAGCGGGTATCGACACTTAGTATCGTATTGACGCCAAGGTCCGCGGATTGATCGAGACGTTGACGCAGGCCATCAATGACGGGCACCACCCGGCGCAACTGCTGTTCCACCGCTACGCTTACCACACCCGGGCGGTGAAATGACGACGCTTCACCGCCCACATCAATAATCCCGGCTCCCTGTCGGGCCATCTCCATGGCCTGCTCAATGCAAGCCTGGTAATCAATTCCGGCAGCGGTGGAAAATCGTCCACCATCACTGAAACTGTCGGGTGTGACATTCACCACTCCCATCACCATTGGCCGCGTGATCCGCAAATAGACTTTCATAAACATCTCCGATTTTTCGCGACGCGCTGTCCCGGAAACGCCTTACAGGCAATGGTATTGTAACGTCAAGGTATACAATTGGAACTCTTGGTAAGCGAACGGTTGTTGTACCGAAGTAGAATTGTCACCGCTTAGCCGAAGTAGAAGTGTCACCTCCGAGTCTGGGGTATACCAGACAGG
>JBMFGW010000065.1:0-22424 GCA_049977145.1 Phycisphaerae bacterium | reverse complement strand
CATGGCCAACAGTACACCACAAAATACGCGCTGGCGCAAATATTAAGATTGTGTTAAGATTGTCCCGGACGCTACTGGCTGTCAGCATGCGATCCGTCCAGACACTGGCTTCCGCCCAACACCATCGCACGCGGCGCGCGCGATGCGGTTCGACTTCTCCGGCTTGTTTAGCCACGGTGGGCACTGCCGCCGGTGGTTGCCGATCCCCTTGAGAATCAGCTCGTTGCTGGGGTCTGTGACTTTTCACATCCATCTTCCTGTGTGGCCTTCGCTCCACGGGAGTTACCCCGCTTCACCGCTACTACGCACACTCTGACTCCTGCCCGCCGACACCCACATGGGTTGCCGTCACATCACGGACAGGTCTCATGGATTCATGCGTCGAGCCTTCCAACCATACTGCCTCCAAACACCCCATGCCGTCCCGTTGTCATGTTCGCTTGATCGAACGGGCTTTCCCGAAGTGCGGGAGTTGGGCTTCGCCAGTCGCTAGCAGGCTCGCCACAGCATCAGGCCGAATCGAGTTCGTATCCTGCGGTCTGGTTGTTCGTCTCCGGTTGCTTTCCACCCTGCCTCGCGGCAACGCAGTTACCTTCGACTACGAGTCGGAACATCGACCCGAAGAGAACTTTCATCTCCTGGACTCAACACACTCTCCATCGCACTAGCCGGGCGGCATGGGGCCGCCGCGTATCTGTTGCGAGGGCGTGGTGTCACCGGGGGAAAGATTTTCACCGGGCCATGGTGTCACACAACTCCAGCGCTGTGTTGGGAGTCCCTCACGTAATGGATTTTCATTGATGTATTGAATGACGCGTTGCACATCATCGGCGTGCAGATAGACACACCAACTGCCGCGTGCCCAGACGGGCGCGCCTTTCCGCTGGCCATGCTGGGCGGGGTGGAGGTTTTGGCGATATAGTTCCATGGTACTGAAACGTTTGAAATCGCCAATGACGGTGCGAATATCCGTTGCCGTGCGACCGACAAAAAGGTGAATGTGCCTGGGCATAATGGCACAGGCATGAACACGATAACGCTTGACAGCGCAAACGGCGGAAAAGGCCATGCCGACTGCGCGGGCTTGGATTCCGGTGAACGCAACGGGTTTATGCACAAGAGTGTGCCGGGCCTTTTTTTTGCGTTGCAGATCATCCGGCGTCAGGCGTGCGGCGGCGACGGAACGGCGGGTGTCCACTTTGGTGGCGGAGCCACCGGCGCAGAACAAATCCCAGGACGCCACGAATTGCGACCATGACCCGCGCGGATCATTGGGCAGCCAGAAACCGTAGGTGCTGAATATGCAGTGATAGCCGACAATCATGATTGCACCGGAATAAAATCCGCTAAACGCGCGGGCACTATGCCCGCGGCTAAATGACGGCGGGGGCCGTTGCCCGCGACACAATGCGCCTGCTTACGCATGGCGCATGCCCAACGAGCAGATAATTTTCGGCGTCAGGTCGTTGGGGTCTTCGGTGATGTTGCAGAGCTGATTTTCGGATCGCAAATCAACGGCCAGTTGGGTCAGGGCGTCGTCATCGATGCCTTCCTTGATCCGCCGCACCAGCAAATCCTGGGCGGATTGTTTCAGGGGATAGCGGTAAATGTCATCGAGGACCTTATCCAGATCAGCCGGTCGAAACAGGCTGTTGGCGGTGCGGGCGTGCAGGGACTTGAGGCGGTCATACACCTTGCGCCGCACGCTGCGGCGGCCACCGAGTTGGCCGCCGACGCGATTTTGATCTTTGGCGGCCAATTCCAGTGCTTTGCCAACCAAACCATGATGTTGCGGGAGACGCTCGGCGGGCAGAGTATCCGGCGTACATTGTGCGGCTTGGAGAATTTCCAATGGTGATTCTGTGACAATCTGCTGCTGCTGGTTCAGGAAGATCAATGAGTTGTTGCCCTGCCCGGTTTGGACGAATGTGATGACGCCTTCGGATGTTGCGATTGTGTGGTCGGAACGCGCGGGCACTATGCCCGCGGCTGGGTTTGGGGATGCCGTACGCGCGGCCGCGATGCCCGGGGCCAAATGGGGGCGGGTGGAATAGATGACGTTGGGCAAATCCTCAATGGTTTTGGCCAACGCCGGATTGTCCTTCACCGCATCCTGCCAGATTTGATAGGCATAGGAAGGTAGATCAACATCCGACTCATCTTCCTGCTCCAGAATGCGGGAGTTTTCATTGTAAAGAGTTTTAAACAACTCCAATTCCGCAATCGGATCGCCTTCAATGAGCATTTCGTCGGCACCAATTACCTCGCCCTCCTGCCTTTGGCGCTGACGGATGCGCTGATGCAGTCGGATGATGCGCTCCACACCATCGGCGGGCAGAAAGCTGTAGCATAAAATCTGATGCGAAGTCTGCCCGATGCGATCCACGCGGCCCACGCGCTGAATAATGCGAATCAATGCCCAGGGCAAATCATAATTAACGATAATGGCGCAATCCTGAAGATTCTGACCTTCGCTTAGAACATCCGTGCTCACCAGCACGCGCAACTCATCAGCCGGTGCCATTTGCTTCTGATTGCTTTGCGGGCTGAAGCGGTGAGCCAGGGCTGTGGGGTTATCGCTGTCACCGGTAACCACGGCGAGGTTCCGAACATCGGCTTGTTTGAGTTGCCGATACAGATAATTGGCGGTATCGGCGAACTGCGTAAAAATAAGGACTTTTTCCCGGCCATGCGAATTTTGCAGCAGGTTGGTCAACTCCCGCAGCTTGTTATCGCGCCGCGGATTCCATTGGCCGATATCCCGGCGAATGTTCTCCAATGCGGCGATGTCCTGTTGCAGGTGATCGGCTAACGGCGCATCAAAAAATGCCGCCGGCAGCCAACGGTAGCGATTGTTCGCTTTGAACCGGGCATAAAGTTCGGCGATTTCATCGGGTGCATCGCCGCCGGGAACTGCATTGTCGGCAGATTCATCGGCAAAATCCAAAAGCGCATCGGCGTCATTGATGCCGGTTTCAAAGATGGCGGCATCGCTGGAACCAATGGGAACATCCAGGCCGTTTTGCAGCGCGTGCAAGGCCACTTTGTCGCGGAGGATGTGGCGATCCATGGTTAATTCAAAGGCGGCCCCGCTGCTTTCAAGCCGTTTGAATAGTCCGGTGCGGCAAAAGCCGATGAGATGTTTTCCGGCGCGTGAAAGATCACGGATCAATTCCTCATGTTCTTTTTTTCGGTCCGGAAGGTACAGTCCTATTTTCACGTAATTGCCCAGGCCATAGCGCGGCAAATGCAGCGTGTTGATGGCGTTTACCGTGTCATCACCGAACATGCGGGCGTATTGATCCTGCGGGTCTTTTTCATTGATGGCAAACTTGACGCTTTTGGGGATACGATCCGGAAAATACGACCGCTTGCCATTGGTGAATTGCAGATACGATCGGCCATTGGTCGGGTCAACTTTGCCCTTGTTTCTTTTTATCCAACCGCGGGTGCGGCGAATCAGGAACTGATCCATGAGAATACGCCAGTCTTCCGCCAGGTCGCTTTTTTCAAATGCGACAATGGTGTGCGGATCAGCCTGCGTCTGGGCGGATAACACCTCCAGGCCGCGGGTGCGGATAAAGTGTTCGGGCCGCACGGCAAGCTGAGTTTCCGGATCAAGAAACAGCCGTAACTGGCTGGATAAATCCAACAAGGTTTTGTTGTAGGGCGTGGCGGTAAGGAGAATCACCTGACTGGCGTTGCGTTCAATGTAATCGCGGATGGCTTTGTATGCCGCGGTTTCGCGGTTGCGCAGATTATGGCTTTCATCAATGAGTACGGTGCGGAAACGCGTCATATCCCGCAGTTCCCGATGTGCCATGCTAAGCGGCACGACTTTGGCATTGACGGCATAACGAATGCGGTAATTCTCCCACATGGTGCATAGGTTTTTCGGACAGAGAATCAGTGTTTCATGGTTCTTCTGTTCCTGCAGCACTTTGGCAATGGCTGATCCGACCAGCGTTTTCCCCAGCCCCACCACATCACCGATCATCACGCCGCCATGTCGGTCAATGATGCGCACCGCCATTTTCACCGCTGCGATTTGAAAATCCATCAGCTTACTGCCGAATTCATCGGGAATGTCATATTCCTCTTCGCTTAAACGGGCTTCGGCGGCGAGGTGATAGGCCATTTTCAGATAAATGTGATAGGGTGGCGGCTGAATCTCCCGTGCCCAACTGGACCCAATGATTTCAATAAGCTCCTGGGAAATATCAATACAGAAGCGGTCATTCCATCGATCCATAAACCATTTGGCCAATTTATCCCAGGCATCGGCATCGGTGATATCCACATTTAATTCGCCCTGCCTGGACAGGCCCGCCATGGTCAGATTGCTGCTGCCGAGAAAACCGATTTTTGGATTCAGTGGATCCGCCCGTTGCAGCAGATAAAGCTTGGCATGGAGGGGGTGTTTGAGGAACAGCTTAACCTGCAACTTCCCGGTACGAATTTGACGGGCCAGTCGGCGCAGGCCAGCTTCATCGGCATCCGTGGGCGCACCGAGCGTTAATTGATCGCGAAATTCCTCCGCCAACCGCTTCTGCAATCGTTTGGCATTGGCGTTGTCCATTTCATCGGCTGGATTGGGCAGCGTTGCGGTGCGCAGAAGTTGGTCTTCCGCCGGGCGGTGCATGCCCACGAGTAATCGGCAGCAATTGCCATCGCCGCCGGACCATTGTTCCACATATTGATCGATATGCCGCCAGCCACGGAGATTAAAATAACCGACGCAGAAATCCGCGTGACGGGAAAGCTCCATGGCCTTTTGCAGCGTGGGCAGGAGGTATAACTCAATATTATCAAATATCTGCGGCACTGTTACAGTCCCCTAAAAGAGATCGGCATTGCGCGGTCCGATTAAACTACATCCACCAGACGACAACCATCCCCCGGCGCCAAGCGATGTTATTCCGATTCACAAAGGTAATCAATCGCCCACCCCGGAACATTCACAAACCGTGGAGGTTGAACATATTCAAGATATTGGCGAAACCAGAGTGATGCAGCCAGTCCACTACAGTGCGGCCCGGCGTTACAATGTTTGACCGCCACGCGCAGTGCTTTGGATACCGCGCTATGAGCGGAGCCATGCCCCGCACGTACCAATCCGTTTATAAGTTTCAAATTCCGACAGCCGGTTACTTGGTATTGACGCCATTACATCATAGAATTCATATCTGCGCGAACCGGGATAAGTGAAATGCCCGGAACGGGAAATGGTTACTTGATGCGGAGAATTCATGCGGCGCGTCGTCATCACGGGAATTGGAGCGGTATGTCCGCACGGTTTAACGATCACCGATTTTTGGAATGGTCTTACCGCCATGCGGTCGGGTATTGCGCCGCTTTCGGCGTTTGATCCTACGACGTTTCCCAGCCGGGTCTCCGGGCAGGTGTCGAACTTCAAAACCACTGACTTTGTGCCCAAGAGTTATCGCAAGGCCACAAAAATCATGGCCCGCGATATTGAATTGGCGGTGGTGGCGGCGGACGGGGCGGTACGCGATGCCCATCTGGCGACACGCGGTGTGCTGGAAACCTTTGGCGGAAAAACACCGGATGCTTCCTGGTTTGAAGTGGATCCGCGCCGGCTCGGCTGTAACATCGGGGCGGGTTTAATCTGCGCCGATCTTAATGAATTAACTTCCGCCATGGCCCTGGCCAAAACGGAAGATGGTGGTTTAAGCCTGCAAAAGTGGGGACGATCCGATGATCCCACCAAACCCAGCGGCATGGACTTGCTTACGCCTTTGTGGCTGTTGAAATATCTGCCCAATATGTTGGCGTGTCATGTCAGCATTATTCACGATGCGCAGGGGCCTTCCAATACCATTACCTGTCAGCAGGCCTCTGCGGGATTGGCGTTGACCGAAGCGTGCCGGACGATTCAGCGCGGCCAGGCCGATATGGCACTGGTGGGTGGCTGCGAATCGATGGTTCATCCCATGGGCTTGATGCGTTGGACGCTTTTGAATCGTCTGACCACTTCGGGTAATGAAAGTCCGGCGGGGGCGTGTCGGCCCATGGATCAGGCGGCGACAGGCACGGTAATTGCCGAGGGCGGCAGCGTATTAATTGTTGAAGAGCTGGAACAAGCGCAAAAAAGGCGGGTCAAAATATATGCCGAAGTTGTGGGCCTTGGTGCGTCCTCAAGTGCCCGGGGAATAGCCGGGCCTGATCCGGCGGGTGAAGCGATGGCCATGGCCATGCGAAAAGCACTGAAGAGCGCTGGAACTGGCGCTACAGAAGTGCAATTGGTCGTACCTTGTGGTTACGCCATTGCTTCACATGATCAGGCGGAGGAGGCGGCGTTAAATAGTGTATTTGGCACGCACCATCCGGAAGTCCTACCGATTCGTGGTGGCATCGGAGATGCGGGGGCTGGAACGCAGGCACTGGATTTAGCGGCTGCGGCCATGGCCTTGTATCATCAGACGATTCCGGGAGCAGTCAACTGCGTGCATCCGATCGGCGGATTAAATGTCCCACAACAGACCCATGCCGCCGTCATAAGCCATGCGCTCATCAATACCGGTTCTATCGCCGGCCAGAATTCCGCAGTCGTGTTACGCCGGTATGTGTGAGCGATATAGTGTCCTGTAGACAGTGGGTGCAAGCCCGATGGAAATTGGAGCAATCATGAGAAATCGTGTGGTGATAACGGGAATTGGATGGGTTACGCCTTTGGGCCGCAGCATAGAGGACGTCTGGACGAAGCTGCTGGCCGCGCAAAGTGGTATTGCCATGACCACACTGTTTGACGCGCGCTATTTTCCCACCCAATTCGCGGCGGAAGTAAAAAATTACCATTTGCCGGAGAACCTTAAAAAGTCCGGAAAGCATGAAGAAATTAGCCGGGCCACTGGCTTTGCGCTTGATGCGGCGCAGCAAGCCTGGCGTATGGCTGGATTGCCGATGCCGGGATCAGCAAGTGGGCAAGCAGTCGATCCCTATTCGGTTGGTGTTTATCTAGGCAGTGGCGAAGGATCGCTGGATTTTGATAATTTTACCCGGACGGCACTGGCATCCTGGAATCAGGAAAATCGCGGTATGGATATGGCGCTGTGGGGTCAACACGCCTTGCGGTCCTTTCATGCGTTACGGGAAATTGAACAGGAACCCGCCATGCCCATCTCCCATTTGAGCATGGAATTCAATGCCCGCGGACCGACGCTTAACTGTTTAACCGCGTGTGCCGCCTCCACGCAGGCGCTGGGCGAAGCGACGGAACTGATTCGGCGGGGTGATGCGGAAGTGATGATTTCCGGTGGCGCGCATTCCATGATTCACCCTTTCGGCGTAACGGGCTTTAACCGTTTGACCGCGTTATCGACCTGCAATGAAGATCCCGCACACTCCTGTCGTCCGTTTGATGCCACCCGCAGCGGATTTGTCATTGGTGAGGGCGCGGGCGTGCTGATTCTGGAAAGCCTTTCCCATGCCCAGGCACGCGGCGCGAAGATTCTGGCGGAAGTGGTAGGCTATGGCAGCAGTGCCGACGCCTATCGTGTGACCGATCAGCATCCGGAAGGCCGGGGAGCCATTGTCGCCATTGAATCGGCCCTGCGCGACGCCGGCTTGCAGACCCGCGACATTGATTACATCAACGCGCATGGCACTGGTACGAAAGAGAACGACTCCACTGAAACCTTCGCCATCAAGGGCGTGTTCAAGGAACGTGCCAAGCTCGTTCCGATCAGCAGTATAAAAAGCATGATGGGGCACTTGATTGCGGCGGCCGGCGCGGTGGAGGCCATTACGTGTGTGCTTTGCATCCGAGATCAGATTATTCCGCCGACGGCCAATTACAGCGTGCCGGATCCGGAATGTGATTTGGATTATGTTCCGAACCACTCCCGAAAAATCAAGGTGGATGTGGTGATGTCCAACAGTTTCGGGTTCGGCGGCCAGAATGATACGCTTATTATCCGGAGTTTTCATGCAGCAACATGATGCTCAATATTGACTTTACCCCCATGCGCGACCTAAAATTTAATAAAGGTATCTGGCGAGGGACGGCATGGAGGAGGTATTTTTATGGCTGGCGTTGTAAAGCAGAGTCGGTTGGCGACATGTGGTCTGGCCTTATCCGCGTCGTTATTTATTTGCCAGAGTGCGGGGGCGGTGACGCCCGCACCCATTGAAATTCAGGGCGTGCAGCAGGGGGTGTTATATTCGCCGCAAATTCATGCGATTTTAACGAACCCATCCACCGGTACCGTTTTACAGGGCAACGGGACTTACGGCGGCTACGGCAGTTACAGTTCTACGCTTAGCGGGTCGGGTCCGTATTATGATATTCAAGGTTATTTAGACACCGGTACCAGCGGCATATTGCTTAGTGAATACGCCCGGGCGGGACTTGGCGTGAACTTGGCAACATATAAGGGCACGCCGGTTACGTATACCGATACAGGTCTTGGCGGAGCCGCTTCTTACAACGTATCGACTCCCTACGATGTCTCCACGGCACAACTAAGCTCCGGGAATTATGATGTGCAGCCGCCGACCACCGCTTACACCAACAACATCGGCGCGGTACAGATGGAGACGGCCACAAGCGGTGGCTATAACATTTTTGGTATGCCAGTCATGCAGGGGAAAGTGACGGTGTTTCAGCCGGGTAATTTTACAGACCTCAGTAATCCTGTGCCGACATCCTGCTATATATATAATCCGGGCACACCGTACAATCCCAATACGCCAACCAATCCCGGCATTGTTCCGACAACATATCAGGTACAACTGAGTTTTGCTTCATTTTCCAGTCCATCATTGATTCAGCCAACTGGTGCGCCCGGTCCAGTGGAAGATGCCAATCCATTTATTGGCCCCAATCCGCTCAATCCGCAAGGATCCACTATCCCACCGGTATCGCTAGCGTACACTGAGCCCACCTCAACTGGTGGAATAACACGCACCAGCACCGGCAGTTTTTTATTCGACACGGGAGCAGACTTGTCTTTTATATCCACCGCCGAGGCGGCCCTTTTGGGCGTTTCCGAAACCACCGACAGTTCCGGAAATATAACCTTGGTCTATACTGATACTGGTAAGGCCGTGCCCAACCAGTTTACTTCATCCATTGCCGGGGCCGGAGGAAGTTCCGCCAGCCCGGTGGGCTTTTATCTTGATTCGCTTAGCCTTCAGACCACCAGTGGCCAGACCTTGGAGTTTGTCAGCGCACCTGTGGTGGTAATGGATGTGACGGTTACAAACCCCAACACCGGTCAATCTTTCACACTGGATGGGGATCTCGGCATGAACTTTTTTGAAAGCGGCGGACTGACCAGCCAAGATACCAATGGGTTTAGTTGGTTCACATTCAACCAACCCGACGGCCTCTTGGGATTGACGCTGGCACCGGTACCCGAGCCGTCCGTTTGGCTGCTGCTTTTGGTTGGCGTGGGGACCTTGGCGTTATGGCCACGGCGCGGCACTTGGCGACGATCGTCCTAAACACGATTCAGTCGCAATCGTGGGGTGAGTCTGAGGTGTTCTGGCTGCTTTGTTACCGGATTTCGCTGCCCCATTTTGTACAGTCGGCTCGATCCTCCGCCGCGTCTACGAGGCATTTTAGCTCCATCGTAATCCCATCCATTACTCGGACAGGCTCCCAGCACAGCGCCGGGATCGGTGCCCGTGCAATAACTGCCGTGTGAATTGGGATGCCTGCGCGCACCGACCTGCCGCAGTATTACATTTTGGCATTGATCATTTAACTTTTTGACGAAATCGCTTATCTTTCTGTTGGTGAAGTGCCTGGGCAACAGGCTTCCATAGGAGTTTGGTTACATGAAAATTCATGAATATCAGGCGCGTGAGCTGCTGGCCAAAGCCGGAATCCCCGTGCCGGCCGCGCGGGTCGTGGATACCGCGGATCAGGCCGCCAGGGCTTTTGAGGAAAACGGTTTTTCCATGCAAGTTGTCAAAGCGCAAGTATTTGCGGGCGGCCGTGGTAAAGCTGGTTTTGTAAAGCTGGTCAAATCCGGCGCGGAAGCCCGCGCCGCCGCGGATTTTATGCTTACGCATCGGATGATTTCCTTACAGACCGGCCCGGAAGGCATTGTGGTAAAAAAACTGCTTATTGCCGCGGCGGTGGATATTGTCCATGAATATTATCTGGGCATGGTAGTGGACCGCGACCGCTCCACGGTCAGCATGATCGCCTCGGCGGAAGGCGGCGTGGAAATTGAAACCATCGCCCATGAACGCCCCGAAGCCATCATCAAGGAACCGCTGCATCCTGCATTAGGAATGCAGGGGTTTCAAGCGCGGCGGACGGCATTGGCCCTGGGCTTTACCGGTAAGCGGGTCCAGGTGGTTGCGGACATTTTGCTTAAACTGGCCCGTTTCTTTATTGATTATGATTGCTCCATCGCGGAAATTAACCCTTTGGTTCTGACGAAGGATGGCCAAATTCTCGCCATTGACGCCAAGGTTAATTTTGATGATAACGCCCTGTTCCGCCAGCGCCAGATTCTGGCGTTGAAGGATGATGCGGAAACCGATGCCTTGGAAATTCGCGCCGCCGCCGCCAATCTTAATTACATTAAACTTGATGGCGATATCGCCTGCCTGGTCAATGGCGCCGGCCTGGCGATGGCGACCATGGATGTGATCCAACTGCATGGCGGTAAACCGGCCAACTTTCTGGATGTCGGCGGCGGCGTCAAGGCGGAGGGAGCCATTGAAGCCTTCCGCATTATTCTTTCGGATAAAAAAGTCCGGGGAATTCTGGTCAATATTTTCGGCGGTATCGCGCGGTGCGATCTTATTGCCGAGGCGCTGCTGCAGGCGGGTCGGGAAGTCGGCTTCAAGGTTCCGGTGGTGGTCCGGCTGGAAGGCACCAATGTGGAACAGGCCCGTACGATACTCGGCGCCGCGCGGCATGAACTGCCGACTTTGCAAGTTGCCGACGATCTTAATGACGCCGCGAAAAAAATCGTCGCGGCCACGCGCTAAGCGTCCGAAATTAACAGGAGAATGATTCATGTCTATATTGGTTAATAAAAATACCCGGGTGATCTGCCAAGGAATTACCGGCAGCGGCGGCGGCGCCTTTCACACCAAAGGATGCCTGGATTACGGCACCCAAATGGTGGGCGGCACCAGCCCCGGCAAAGGCGGCACCAAAGACGCTAACGGTCTACCTGTTTTTGATGCTGTTGATCAGGCCGTGCGGGCCACCGGTGCCAATGCCACGATGATTTTTGTTCCGCCGCCTTTCGCCGCCGACGCAATTTGTGAAGCCGCGGCGGCGGGAATCAAGCTCATTGTGGCCATCACAGAAGGCATTCCGGTTTTGGATATGGTGAAAACCAAAAAATTTCTGGCCGACTATGGGGATTCAGTACAACTCGTAGGACCTAACTGTCCCGGCGTTATTACGCCCGGTGAATGTAAAATCGGCATCATGCCCGGCTATATCCATACACCAGCCCAACAAGGCAAGCGCGCCGTGGGCATTGTCAGCCGTTCCGGTACCCTGACTTATGAAGCCGTTTGGCAAACCACACAACTTGGCTGGAGTCAAAGCACTTGCGTCGGCATCGGCGGTGATCCCGTTAAAGGCATGGACTTTATTGACATATTGGCGCTGTTTCAAGCCGACCCGTTGACCGATGCCATTGTCATGATTGGTGAAATTGGCGGCAGCGCGGAAGAAGCGGCGGCGGCCTATGTCAAGAAGCACGTCACCAAACCGGTCGTGAGCTTCATTGCCGGGCGCACCGCGCCGCCGGGCAAACGCATGGGCCATGCCGGAGCGATTATCAGCGGCGGTGAAGGCACCGCGGAAAGTAAAATTACCGCCCTGCGCGCCGCCGGCATTCGCGTTGCGGATTCTCCCGCCGATATCGGTAAAACACTGCGGGAAGCAACCGGAGGCTGATGCGATATGGAGGGCCCCGAAGTCGATGCGCTGTCTTTCCGGCTGGCGGCTCTCGCGGGGCGTCAAGAGGTGGATCGCATTGACGTACCGGCTCATCGCTGGCAGGCCAATGTGCTGCTCAAACATTGCGCCGGTAAACGTATTAATCACATTTACGCCCAAGGACGCTGGCTGCTGTGGAATTTCAGCCATGGCGTAAGTTGGGCCATTTATCCGTTAAAGCGCTGGCACTGGAGTGCCCAATGGGTGGATGACAATAAGCCTACTGCCGCCGGCTGGAATGGCCTGATAGCGCCGCTGACCGCGGCTGTTGGCCGTCGGCCGCTGCTCCGCATCACCCTGGCAAATGGCGGCGGCATTACACTTTCGGGCCGCCCCTTATTATTGGTGCTGCCGACGGAAAATCTTTATCGCCATGCGTCTCTGGCGAATCTGGGGCCCAAATTAACCGATGAGTTTTTAACGGATGAAATGTGGGCAAAACGTCTGCGCCAGGTGGCGGGAAACAAGACTATTTCCCAAGCGCTTATGGATGAGTCCGTGGTCGCCGGTATCGGCAATCAAATCAAATGCGAAGTGCTTTTTGCCGCAGGCATTCATCCCGCCACCCGCGCCGGTGGTATCAGCTCCACCCGGATGCGCACCATGCTTACCGCCGCCCGCCGCTGGGGAGAGGTAATGTATCAGACAGCCTTGGCAGGACATCCTGCACGCGAATTGCCGCGGCATGTCTATGACCGCGCCGGCGAACCTTGTGACTGTTGCGGCGTCAGTATTGTGGCCGAACGCTGCGGCCACGATGGTTTATGGAGCTGGTTCTGCCCCCGCTGCCAGTCGCGACCCAGGCAACCTGTGCTCTTCAGCACCGATCCGGAAATCTAAAATACGCAACAAGGCACGCGGCATGCGGGAATGTGTCTTGCATCATCGTAAACGGTTGCCGCAGGAATAGAGACGAAAGTACCGCAGTCAATGCGGATATAGCAACTGCATTCAAGGATATTATCCTGTTTAATAGAATTGGAGAGGGTTGGCCCCCATTATGGAGTGTACGTATGTTCATAGGTGTTAAACCCGAGTTTTGGCCAGAAAATACGGTAACTCCTTTAAGCCAAGCGCAGCAATAATTCCGTACCCCTTCGCCAGCGTCGGCTTTCTTATATCGCCGGGATGATCAGAGGAATAGCCTCCAATGTTTTTACGCGCATAAAAAAAACCGCAACCTTACGGCTGCGGTTTTTGGAAACTCAAAATAACAAAATAACTCAAGCCCGATTGTGGCGGCGGCGTGTACCCACCAGCAGCGCCAAACCACCGACCGCAAATAACGCCAGCGTGGCCGGTTCGGGAGTTGTAATCGGGGTGCTATCAAGATTGGTTGTCAAACTGCCAGCCGTCAACGTTGTCGCCGGATTCAGAGCCAGTGTCAATGTATTGGTGACCGTCAGTGTACTACTTGAACTGCTCAACTTTACACCTTGCGAGTTATACACCACCGAAGAGGAAGGCAATATGGGTGCAACTGAGTTCAAACCGATCTCCCCGGAATCCTGCGCGCCCAGAAGCGCCGAACTGGATGAGTAAACAGAACTGTTAAAGTCCACCATCTGAGCCGCAGAAGCATCAGTCGCCGTGGTACCGCCGGAAGTCTGCATCGAAATGATATTGGTACCGGAAAAATCGCTATTCGATATAGCAAGCGTAATGGTGCCATTGGAGTTGCCCGAATTGCCGTTGGTAATAGAGCTTAGATCAACGGTAAACTGACTGGCGCTGACATGAGCCAGAATACTATTCCATGAAAATCTCCCCCATGTACCGGGACCCGCCCCATAGCTACCCGAACCAAGATAATTCGACAAGTTAGTAAGTGCGGCGGTATCACTTCCCGCAGTTCCGGCAACCGTCACGGTTAGTGTGGGTGTGGCGAATGCGGCTGGCACTCCGATTACGGCCATACCCATTGCGGCAATTCCGAACAGTGCTGACTTTTTCATGATTAGCTCTCCTATAAAAGCTCGAACAATTACTTTGACATGCAAGCCGCCCATTGAAAATGAGCTAGTTACTTACCGGCCATAAGTTTTATTTCTCCATCAAGGAGAAAACCCTTTTTGTTTGTTCCACCGGGTAACACAGTTGTTGTCGCCCTTACTTTTCCAACACCTTATAATATACAATACAAAAACATACTAGTCAAGCAAATTCTTCCAAACGGCACAATACGGCCTTTCAACGGGTCTTAGTATACAGCAGCCTTAGAAGGACGTCAAGCAAGAAAAATGCAAAATTGCTGAATTCTACGATTCTTCATTATCGTTGGTAGGTAAGCACCATGATTCGCCAGCCTGCGAAAACAACATTATCGTAGTAAGGCTCTGACCTGCCCGGTGTTCTCATTCCTGCCTTAATTGGATTCCCCGGCATTGAACCGTTACACTAATAACTTGGTTTTGGCGGAGAAATACTTATGCCCCAGGTGATACGCGGTCAATTGTGTGTGAAACCGGAACAACACTATGCGATTATTGCGGCTGAATTTAATGGTCTGATTACATCGCGTCTGGTGGACGCTGCAGTCGATGCGTTGTTGCGCCATGGGGCTGATGAAAAACAAATCACCAGTATTTGGGTACCGGGAAGTTTTGAGATTCCCACCGTTGCGGAACGTCTGGCCAAAAGCGGAAACTTTTGTGCGGTGATTTGTCTGGGCTGTATTATCCGCGGCCAAACCGCGCATTTTGAACATGTGGCCCAACAGGCCGCCAGCGGTATTGCGGCCGTTGGGTTGGCTACCGGCGTACCGACACTTTTTGCCATTATCACCGCCGATACCACCGAACAGGCCATGGATCGCGCTGGGTTGAAAATGGGCAACGCCGGATGGAATGCCGCGTGTGCCGCGATCGAAATGGCGGATGTATTGCGGCAATTACCACTGCCAAAGAACCCATAACAGGAACTGACGTGACTACAATCAATGAGAAACGCTCTGCCGCCCGCCGCATCGCTTTGCAGGCTATTTATCAAGCAGAGGTGCAGGGCGACAGCTTTATTGTCCAAATGCTGCCGGAATTTATCAATCAGGCCACGGCGGACAATGATATTCGCCAACTGGCCACGCTGATGGCCTGCGGCGCATGGGATTACCGCAATGACGCGGATCAATGGGCGGGAAGGTTGATGCCGCATTGGACGGTTTCCCGTTTGGCGGCGGTGGATCGCAATATTCTGCGCCTGGCGCTATGGGAACTCGCACGGCAATCGCAGACTCCGGGAAAGGTGACACTGGATGAAGCCATTAACATGGCCCGCGAATATTCCACTGCAGAAAGTTCCGCCTTCATCAATGGCGTAATGGATGCGGCGTTCAAGCAGCACACTTTGCTGACCAACACCGCGAAGCGCGAATTCCAAGAGAGCACGGATGGCAAACTCTGAATCATGGCCGGATCACGAATCCATGGAATTGCTGCGGCATCTGGCGATCCGTACACCACGGGCCGCACCGGCGCCGCTGGCGGCGGGACGCCGGTCCAAGGAGCTGGGGATGAGTCTGGAAATGGCGGATTTCCGGGCCTACACGCAAGGGGATGATCCGCGTCATCTGGATTGGGGGCAACTGGCCAAATTTGATCAACTGGTGATCCGGCTTTTTTACGCCCAGCGGGCCGCACGCGTGGCGATTGTTCTAGATTGCTCGGCCAGTATGGATTTTGGAGTACCACGGAAATTCGATTTTGGCAGAATGCTGGCGGCATGCCTCGGCATTATTACACTCAATGGATCTAATGAACTGACTTTGTTGCCAACGGGGGATACCGCGGCGGACTATTATCGCCGGGCGGTATCGACCTGCGTTGGAATAGCCAGCGCGGAGATATTACGCCGTCTGCGATCCCTGCGCGCCCGGGGAGTGGCGGATTGGTCAGCGTTGGCGCGCCACATGGCGGTGCGGCGCAGCACGCTGCTGATCGTGATTAGTGATTGCCTTCCGCCGGGAGATAGCAACGCGCTGGTCCAGGCGTTCGCAGTACGCGGTACGCAGTTGGTGGTGCTGCATACCCTAAGCCCGCAGGAATTGCAGCCGGATTTCACAGGCTCGCCGACATTGCGGGAACCGGAAAGCGGTCGCCTGCGGCGCATTTCCGGAGTCGTTGCGGCGCGGTCCCACTACCAGAGCAATCTGACCCGTTGGCGGGCTATGCTGCGGAACAAGGTCCAGCGCTGCGATGGAATATATATTGATATATGCACATCTGAAAATATGATGGTGGTGTTGACCAGACGTTTGCGGCATATTCTCGAGGGGAATGCGGCGTGGCCTGGTAGCCTCCGGAATAATTAAAAAAAATTAAATTTTGTGTCATGTTATCAGCCGCTTGCTGCCGATAATACTTATGTCGTTCGTTTTCTCTTCATCAGATTGAAAGGGGTGATACAGATGACGACAAAAAAGAAGGCCGCTTCAGGCGGCAAGAGCACCAAGAAACCAACCAAGGGCACGAAGAAAACCGCAAGTCGGCGGTAATTCGTGCTCGCCACGACGCTTGGAGATGATCCAAGTCATGGTGCTCCGTCGTGGTCAGACGCTCCAGCGTCTTAGCCCGTGAGTGGTCGCGGGCTTTTTTTAATGCTCAACCGGTGGGTTCATTCTATTGTCGATATCCATCCACCGTATTGAATTGCAATCGAATAGTCCATTCCGATGGATCTACCACCACCGGCAAGTCGGTGGCTATAGGAAATATAGCGTTCCGTTTTCCACGCATCGAGAGCCCGGCCTATCCTACATTGGGGAAGCTATCCCGTCCCGGGCCCTTACGCGGCCCGTCGCAACCAGCAGCCGACATTTTGGGCATGGCACCCCCGGCGGGCAGCTCAACCGTCTCCAAACTACTCGGCGCCCTGGGACAACTTAATCCACAAAACAATAACCATGCTCGGGACAGGAATCGAACCTGCACTCCTTTCGGAACCGGAACCTAAATCCGGCGCGTCTGCCAGTTCCGCCACCCGAGCGAATACAATTTAACATTTTAACATGGGCGGGTATTTTTAGCGCGGAGGAGGTACCCTATCAATTTCTATTACCTGAACTTTTTGGGGGACCACGTCCTCACGCCGATTTCTCCAACACCACCAACATTCGAAACGCCAGCCAGTGCGCCAGCGGCGCCAGAATATCCTCCAAAGCCTTGGCCGCCGGGACCGCTGCCAACGGCATTAACACCGGCTTGGAAAATCCGCCGGATAGAGGATACGCCACCATACTATGCACGGTTCTTTCACAGACCACCAGATTCGGAAACCGACGCTGAAATTTCCCGACATAGCGGAAAAATAGCAGGGTCGGAATCGCCTGATTGGCGTCAAACGCGCCATGCCCGGTAAACGCCGCCGGATCGGTTCCGGACAAATCCCGCGGCTCATGAAAAATAAGCGCGCGCATATCCACCGGTTCCGGGTGCGAAATCCGATACAGAACGCTGGAAAGCGTGGAAATAAATGGTTCCACCATGACGATACGCCCGCCCGGAGCGAGAATCCGATTGGCTTCGGAAAAAAACGCCAGCGGAAATGGAATATGATGGAGCACATCCTGCAGAACCAGGTTGTCAATGGTTCCATCCGCGAAGGGCAGTCGCATCGCATCCGCCGCTAGATCAATATGGCGGGTCGGCACGATATCGGTGACGATGAGATCGGGATAAAATGATTTAAAGTTTCCGGTTCCTCCGCCAATTTCCACCACCACACCATGGGGGTGCCGCTGGTTGTCGTAACGGCGTACAAACCGCGCCGCCATCGCGGCAAAATAATCATGATAGAGGGAGCGCAGCAAAGGTCGGTTCCGCCAAGCCCGGGCGCGGGCATTGAGTATCTCACGATCCGATGGGGCGCCGGTGTGTTCAAACATTCGACGTGACATGACAAAACCCTTTCCGGCTGACATTTTCCGGTGGTTCGGGGTCCACCGGTGATATAGCCGGTATGAATCAGAACCCGACTTTTACATCGAAGCCTTCCGCTTTGATTTGTTTAACCAGCCCCCGCAAGCTGTCGACCGTGCGTTTCGTCCGGCGGGTTAGTTCCAAAAGCGAATTGTAAAGCCGAGGGTCTTTTACCAGACGGCCGATCGTACCGTGGCCCCGGGCAATCGACTCGGTGATGGCATTCACATTTTCCAGGACGCGTGTGAGTTTCACACTTAGCACGACAATGTTCTGTCGCGCGGTTTTCGCTGCCGCATCAATATCCGTAGCGGTGGTCCCCGCCTTATTCAAGACGCCGTTGAACCGCCCCACCGTACCGGATAACTCCTTGAGCGTGCTCTTAAGTTCCGCGGAGGATACGGCGACATTGGCCAGAATCTGCCGTACCTGCTGATGTAGAGTTTTACTGCTTACCAAACGGTTAATGGAATTGATGGTCACATTGAGTCGTTGAATTAACGCACTGATATTGTTGAGATCCGAGGCCTTGGCATCGCCGCCTTCAGCCTCCGCTTTAGTGAGTGTTACCGGCTTAAGTAACGCATGGAGATCATCGGCCACACGATCCAATTTGGCGCTGAGAATAGTAAACTGTGTCTTCAAAGAGGAAAAATCGCGCACCACAGATTTTGGCAAAAGGCTGTTAGACGCAATGTGGGCGTGAATGACGGCCGTACCGTTGGTGGGAAGGAAATTATTGGCCACATGGGCTGGCAGGTACAAAGCTACATAGGCGGATCCAATGGCTTTCGCACTGAGTTGGGCAAGGGTATTGGTCGGCAGATATACATCATGATAAATGGCGATAATAATACTGGCCGACCGCATATCGGGGGTTAAAGCCACACTTTGCACCGTGCCAACGGTGACACCATTAAAAGTAACCAGATCACCATAGGTCAGCCCATCCGCCGTGGGTGCCAGAACCGTCACATCATAGGGTGCATTGGGACCGAAACCCGGTATGCGCCCCAGCAGAAACGCACCCCATGTGATCAATGCCACCGCGACAATAATCGTCAGCCCCACCACGGTATTACGTAATTTGTCACTCATGCCTGATATTCACCCTGGCCAACCATATCTTCTGGATTTTATACGCTTCCGCTCCCGGTGTCTCCATGTTCATTTCGGCCAAGGCCGGAACCAGAACTTTTTACACGCCGGAGGAACCTTTTGTATCATCCGCAGTGTCGGAATTTTTATCCCACTTTTCCCACGCACGCTCCATGACCCGACGCCAAGGAATAGCCTGCGCCACACCTACGATCAGATTTTTAACGATAGGTTCAGCAACATCCAGTATGGGTTGGTTATTCCGCGACGGTGGATCAGACACGACCGAAGCGCGGTTGTCGTCGGGAACATGATGAAGCGGCGCGGCCGCATCCGCAGCGCTGGAAGTTTCCACCGTGGTTGGCTTCGCCCTGGAGTGGCGAGGGCTTAACAGCTTATCCATAAGAGCCTGTAACAGGCCATCTCCCGGAGCGGCAATCCCGGCAACCAGTGTGCCCAGCGTGGCCGCCAACCCCATCGCCGGACCGATATGCCGGCGCAGTATACCGGCCGGTGAATACTGCGCTCGTATATACCGCCCAAAATGTGTTGCATAGTCATCCATTTCCACCAGCGCCACATCACGCCGCCGCTGTAATTCGATCAGTTTTGCATCTATACTCATCGCGTCAATCCTTCTTGTGCCGAGGATTGATCTGCATTCCCCGGCCCAAGGCTATTACCTGATCGGGATGCCAGAAAAACCAAGCCGCCGGCCAACAGCAGATGGCCAATGCCGAAAATCAACAACACCCACAGAGTTGGAATGAATGTTTGAAAGCCTTTAAAAATAGTAATTTCAAGAAACACCACTCCCGTCACGGCCAGCGCCGCCGCCGCGAACAGCAAACATATCTGCACCAAAATATCACGTAATATCGCCAGCAGCCGCAACGCAATGATCTGCACCTCCAGTTCTATGACCTCCAGAATTGATCGGGCGATGCGACGGACAAAATTATAACCAGTCTCTGAAGTTGACGCTTTTGCCGCCTTCGTGGTGCTTTCTTCGGCGGAATCAACAGGCATGAAAACATCTCCAAAAACGGACGCAACATAGCGCCCAGTGTTTCATATTTATTATACCACAAATGCGGTCAAATCATGAAGGCCAATAATTCATAGTGGCAATACTTCCCCGGCACGCAGTAGATTAGCAGCACCGCGGCTACAACACATTGGAACGGTAAAACTCAAACCTTGCGCCCACACCGTGCCGCTATGCCACGGCGCGGACATTTTATCGTCCCGGACCTAAACCATTTTTCCCGCCATCATGGGCGATTACGATTAATGTCGGCGACGGATCAGCATGCCCAGGAGCAACCCCGCACCGGCGGCAATCGCCACCGCCGCAAGAGGATTACGCCTAACCAACGTAATAACCGCCGTCTGCGAATCGGAAGCGCGTTCCCTGATGATCTCAGCCTTGTCATGCACCCAATCAGATGTCTGCGCTTTGATTTCACCGACGCGGTCGGCGGCCGTTTTGCTGACTTCCCCAGCCAAATCCGCCACCGCGGATTTGGCTACAGTATACTTCCGGCGCAACTCGTCGGAATGAGCGGTGGTAGTGGAAACGTCAGCGACTTTTGTACTTGTAAGTGTATCCGACATGATAAAGCTCCTTAAAAACAACTAACCACAAAAACAACAGTCAACATAACCGTGCATTTCATACCCCACACTCTTTTCTGCCACCTGATACATTATTCGCCACCACCTCCCATAAATCAAGTTTAACAATCCATGAATGTAATCGGCCGTACCGGGCGGCATTAAACAGTAAATGCTCATAAAATCACGCTCATTTGCAATTTTATCAGAAAGACCACACTACGTCCGCTATTGCGGCGTGGGCATTGAGCACCTGATCAGGCCGCATCGGCCATTCCACTTGCCCCAAAATGGCCCCATGACCAAACCCGACCAAACGCAGCCAGATACAGATAGCTTGAGATTCCGGCAAGTTTATGGGATTATGTTGGTGCCTTGCCCGGGTGGCGAAATTGGCAGACGCGCCAGCTTGAGGTGCTGGTGGGCGCAAGCTCTTGCAGGTTCGAATCCTGTCCCGGGCATTGGATATATATGCCAATAGATAAATAGGCATTCAAGCTAATCCTTACGGTACATGGCAACCCACTGTTATTTCAACGATTGCTTTGCTCGACTTTTTCCATTTTTTAGCGTTCATGTGGCGCAACTCAGATAGTCCAGCAGCGTAACGCGAAAACACGCGGCAACTTATCAATACCTGCAGTCAATGGCGGGTGTTGAAAAACCTCCTGCCACCATATTCGGTGCACCGCCGTGATCGCATCACTGAAAGTAATCTCCTTCTTCTGATACCACGGGTTGGATCGGATAACGGCGCGGTTTTGACGCGTCATTCGCTCGAATATCAGGCCTACCATACTGAACAATCAATTACTGATACCTATGGCGCGCTGGGCGTGTTGGTAAAATCGCTGGATGGACTTTGCTTAGCAGTGATATATTTACGCTCTACACCAGCAAAACCAATCCTTACCATACCTAACAGCGTGAGAATAAAACCGATGGACACTAATAATGCAACCGTAGAGGTACGGTGATGGAATTACTGGACACACCGATGGATATAGCGGGCCGGCGGGCCGGTGATGCAGATGCTTTCGCGGAGCTGGTGTGGCAATTTTAAGATCGTATTTTTAGTCTGTGCCAATCGGTGGGCTTGCGTGGTGCCGATATTGATCAGGCGGCGACAGATATTTTCTCCGCCGTCTACTTGGCCTTGCCAGGTTTTGATGCGAGATCCGCCCTAGGAACATGGATTTATCAAATTCCTTTTCGCACGGCTTTAAGGCATAAAAAGCAAGCGTCACGGCACCCGCACGGCCCCTTACCGGAAAACCTTTCCGCACCAGAGTCATCTGATGCGTTGCAGGATGCCGACACGCGGGAAATTATCTGGAAATCAGTGGCGGCCTTGGGCAGTCAAACTGCCATGATTGTAAAACTGTAGCAACCGTTCACGGCCTTTCGGCCAATCAAACTCACCATAAGTCTAACTATGAATAGTTTATATCCCACCACCAAAGCAAAGCAAGCCAAATTCCTTCAAATAAAATCTTGAACAAAACTTTAGAACTTCGCGGCATCCGTCCGGTAAGGTAATTGGGATCAAAGGACTGGTAAAAACAGCATGGATGTACGTACCGAACTGGCGGCGCAGCAGCTGGATACCGCAACAGAACTGTGGACATTTTGAAAAGCACAGGGAACACATCCGATACGATGTGTTCCGGAAAAAAGACCAGCCAATACGTTCGGGTAACACGGAATCCGGCATCAAAGGGATCAATAAGCGTGTCAAGGGCTGATATTCGCGCTTCAATGGGGCCGCGGCTCATGAGCCGCGGAAAGGCCACCGCGCTGTATTACCGAAGACACTGGAGCACGAGCTTCAATGGGGCCGCGGCTCATGAGCC
>JBMFGW010000064.1:0-22681 GCA_049977145.1 Phycisphaerae bacterium | reverse complement strand
CCTGTCTGGTATACCCCAGACTCGGAGGTGACACTTCTACTTCGGCTAAGCGGTGACAATTCTACTTCGGTACAACAGTACCATCATTTCACCATATCATCCTTAGCCATTTTGCGTTATACTATTATTATGTTGGCGATGATTGGCGGACGGTATCCTTGAGGATAGTAAAAATATGTCGGGACATTCCCATTGGAAATCCATCAAACATAAAAAAGCGGTGGTCGACGCGCGACGCGGCAAAGCTTGGAGCAAGCTGGCCCGACTGATCATTATAGCGGCTAAACGCGGCGCCAATCCGGACGACAATCTGGCCCTGCGTTACGCCATTGATAAAGCGCGGGCTGCCAATATGCCCAACGACACCATTGAAAAAGCGATAAAACGCGGAGCTGGCGAGCTAGGCGCTAACAACTATGAGTCGGTATTGTATGAAGGTTATGCACCGGGTGGCATCGCCATTCTTGTGGATGCTTTAACGGATAATCGTAACCGCACCGCTGGAGAAATTCGAGTTATTTTCGACCGCAATGGCGGAGTGGTGGGAGCCGCTAACTCTGTTGGATGGATGTTCTCCAGCCAGGGTGTTATTGCGGTGGAGCGGCAGGCCATTGCCGAAGACCGGCTTATTGAACTGGCCTTGGAAGCTGGCGCGCAGGATGTGCAAACGGCGGATGAGGGTTATACCGTTCTAACGGCCATGGCGGATTTTGAAAAAGTCCGCAAGCACCTGATGGCCGCGCAGACACCTCTTGCATCCGCTGAAATAACCATGCTTCCCAGTCAGACTATCAGCGTCAGCGGCGAACAGGCCCGGAAGGTTCAAGCGTTTATCGATGCGCTGGAAGAGCATGATGATGTGCAAAATATTTATTCTAATGCCCAGTTTGAAGATTAACTTACCGTTGACAACCGCGCCCCGGCTGCGGGTCTTTCCGCGCACCGATATGATAAATTAAAGCCGTGTAACTCTGCGACGGCGACGCGGTTCGCGGCCAACGCAACGGCGTCGGGGTACCACCATGGTGTGCGAAGAGACAGTTTTGGCGATACTGTGAACGCTTGCCGCTGCGCGAACATCGTTTGGCAATCGAACGCCCACCATCGCAAGGCGTTGCGGCGCCGTAAGCCGGGGCCACGCGGCACATTTGCCAACCGCGATAAAAAACAGCGCTCCCATACTGACTGCAATCCACAGTTTCACCAGCGTATAATATTCAAGGGACTTGTCCCTGTTTCATAGCGTCTCCCGCCCGTCCACGCCTACAGCAGGAAAAACAATGTTTTATCGGAATCCCCGTGAATTCCGCGCCTATGAATGAAGAAACTCCACGCTCATGCCGATAGGAAGAAGTGCCCGCGCTGGAGTACGAGGAACCGGTGCCTGGCGGCAAAAATGTTTTCCTCCGATTTTGGTAAAAGGACGTATATACAATGTTTACACAGACAACACCGGAAAAAGTGCGGTCTCCAATGGAAATTCCTCCTACCGTAAAAATGACCGAAAATAAAGATGCACCCGCCATAAAAAACATCACGGTCAATTTTGCGGAACCCGTTTCCGCCGCAGGACAAGCTGTGCCACCGGTTCCGCCCATGGGCGGCAGCGCCGCGTTGTCCATAGAGCTGCCCAAAGTGGTATCATGGACAAGCGTGCTGGCATCGCAGGCCGCGTGCCTGCTTCTACTAGGCGCCATATTCTTCATGCCGCACCAGTTGGGAGAAAGCGGATGGTGGACCGGGTTGAAAGCCGGTTCTCTGGCATCAGCGCTGCCCGGGGCGTTGAAATTCGTCGAGATTATCAGCGCCATTGCAGGTTTCATTCTGATCCCGCTGTTCCGCGGCGATTCGCGCGGCCGCCTGATGCTCAACATCAGCGCCAGTCTGATCATTTTGTTAATTTTAGCCATGCTGCAACAGCATCTCATCGGAATCAATCTGGTTCTTCTGCCCATTGTCGGCTTGCTTGCCCTGGCCGCACTTTCCGCAGTATTACAGGCACGCACGCTGGATCCCCAATCCGAGGTGCTGCAGACTTGGCAAATGTTGTTTTCCATCGCCGTGATTGTGATGTGGGTTTTACCATCCGTTGAATCCGTCTCTGATCCGGCCTTTGCACAAATATTGAATACCTTGGGCGGCCCGATACTCCGTGACATATTTACCCTTGGCGGCATTGGAGCGTTGCTGGCCGGCGTCATGGCTATATCGGAATCGCAAGGTACGTTTTCAGTAGTCGGCAACCGTGTAATCCGCGGCTTGATCTTGGCGGCGTTTCTGATAGTCAGCGCGGTTGGTCTGGTGGCCGCGCTATCGATATCCCATGTGCTGGCTGGCCCAGCCATGACCAAAGGCTGGTTTGGCGTGGGCGTCATGTGGTTGTTTATGCTGATGACCGCCTGTGTGGTCTTAACCTGGGCCGGGTTGACCCATCAGTTCTGCCGCAAGGCGATTACTGGCAATGATCATAATTCCACTGCGATGTCCGCGGTTGCCGTCGCCCGCGCATAAGCGCCCAGAAAAAAAATTGCAAGCCGGTTCCGAAAGGGCCGGCTTTTTTTATTGGCCGACATGTATCAGCAATAGTTTTGCGGATCAACCGGGTATCTTGGCAGAGTACCGGCCATGGATATTATTGTGGTGCTGTTATCATGCGGTGTCATGCCGATTAAACGCTTCCAGTACATCGGCAAAAATAGTATCCGAAACCGCGACTCCAGCTTCGGTTACTGCCAGCGCGCCATTGGCAATCGCTAACAATCCCAAGTCGGCATAGCGATTAACGACCTGAGCTAAAATCCGCAACGGGTTCACACCGGTGCGGCACTGGAAGTCCTGCAGCACCATACCTTCCTGGAGCCGCAGTTGTAATATGGCCAATTCCCCCCAGCGGGACCAGCCGGCGAGATGCTCCATTTCGGTTATTGGAAGGGTTGCCGGGTTGGTGTTCAAGCTGTCCAGATATCGTGTGAGGCTCGGAACGTTTTTCCAGCGAAAGCCGGAATGATACCCTGCCGCCGAAGGCCCCACCGCCAGATGGTTGTGAGCGTGCCAGTAATGGATATTATGGCGGCACGCGTGGCCCGGTCGCGCATAGTTGGAAATCTCATAACGCGCCAAGCCCGCCTCCGCCAGACGGGCGCGGGTGTGCATAAGCATGGCGATTTGTAATTCATCATCCACCGGTGTGAATTCCCCACGTTTCATCCGTGCGGTCATGGGAGTGTTGGGTTCATACGTTAGGCCATAACAGGACAGATGCGTGGGATTTAATGCCAGCGCCCATGCCAAGTTACGGTCCCACTGCATCAGGGTTTGTCCCGGAATGCCGAAGATCAGGTCTAAATTAATATTCTCAATGCCCACGCCACGGGCGATGTCCACCGCAACAGGCACATTTTCGGGTTGATGATCACGTTGCAGCACCGCAAGCTCCGCGGCGGAAAAACTCTGCGCGCCAAAGCTCATACGATTCACGCCGCCATCACGCAGTACTTTGGCCCGCGCCGCGTCAAAAGTGTTCGGATTGGCTTCCACGGTAAATTCCACGAGGCGCTGGGTGTTAATGGAATTATTAATGATTTCCAGCAACCGCGCCAAGGCGTGCGGCGGCAATAGTGTTGGCGTTCCGCCGCCGATAAAAATGGTCTCCGGCGTGGGGCGACCAAAGTGTACAACCTGCAATTCCAATTCGCCGGCTATGGCGTTGAGGAAGGCATCGGCTTGCTCCAAGTGGCCGGCCAATGAAAAAAAATCGCAATAATGACACTTGCTGGTACAAAACGGGATATGCACATAAAGTGCGTCAATGGCTGAAAGTGGATCCAATTCCGTGACGGGCGGCAAAAGATAAAATCCGCTATCCGCCCGCTGGGGAATCTGCGGCAAAGGCAATTCCCGAATTTTAGGGCCTTGGCTATGGCTTGCAATACTCGAAACAGTTATAATAGTTTTATGGTGCATGGCGTTGTGGCCGATAAATGATGGTAGTTTAGCATAAATTTCGGAAGTCTGGATATACATAAACGGAGGCCGCTGATGGATCTGGTTCTGGTTATTTTCAAAGAGGATGGACAGCGACGGGAATTTTCTCTCCTCAAAGAGCGGACCACCGTTGGCCGATCGGATGAATCGGATCTGCAGATTCCGCTGCCCACCGTGTCACGTAATCACTGTGCGATCTTCATTCAAGATAATACACCGATGCTCAAAGACTTGGAGAGTTCCAACGGCACGTATCACAACAACCAGCGTATTACCGCGCCGCAAACACTGGTTGCGGGGGATCATATTCGCGTGGGGCCGGTGACGTTTACCGTGGTCATTGACGGCGAACCCCACCAGATCAAGCCTATCCGCACCATTCTTGGCGATATGGGGATGGAACCGGTTCAGGATCATTCGTTGACGGAAACCGGAGATACCGTTGATGTTACTCCGGAGAAGTCCATCCCAATCGCCCCTCCTATTGAAGATAAAATAAGTCTGGACGATGACAATGATGACAATGACACGCTTAAGGCCCTGGAAAATCTCAATCCATGACACGCCCGGTACTCGCTGAAGATACATTCCGTCCCGCAGCATCAAAGAGGTGGCATTTTTCCATGGCCACAAAAAAACATGCCGGTGATTGCGGATGGATTCCCGCCAGGTGATGTGTTTCCGTGCGGCAGACCATTGGCGGCTGATTCGGGAGCGTAAAATAAATATCCGCTTTATCCCCCAGCGGTTCAATGACACTGACCGTGCCGCGCAGAGAGTTGTTCGCGCCGGCAAATCGGCCTTCATGGCCAAGCGAGATGGCTTCCGGGCGCACCCCTAGAACCATCGGGCCAGAGGTGTTACCGCTGAGATTTTTGGTCAGTTTTTCCGGCAACCATAGGGTTTGATCACCATAAACAAAAGCTTGCTCATGGTGTATATTCCCCGTAATAAAATTCATCGGCGGCGTACCGACGAATGAAGCAACGAACTGATTCACCGGGTGGTCATACACTTCCAGCGGCGGTGCACACTGCTGAATCAGGCCATCCTTCATTACCACGATGCGATCCCCCAGGGTCATGGCTTCTTCCTGATCATGCGTAACATAAATAGTGGTGGTTTGTAGACGCAAATGCAGTTTTTTAATTTCCGAACGGGTTTCCACACGGAGTTTGGCATCCAAGTTGGACAGCGGTTCATCAAACAGAAAAACTTTGGGATTCCGAACAATGGCGCGGCCTACCGCCACCCGCTGCCGCTGGCCGCCGGAAAGCGCCTTGGGTTTTCGCTGCAGGTAATCGGTTAGTCCAAGAATAGCGGCGGCTTGGCGCACCCGCTGATCAATGAGCTGTTTAGTCAGCCCCAGTTCATGGCGGCGGAGCTGCAACGAAAAAGCCATATTCTTGTATACACTCATGTGCGGATACAAAGCGTAATTCTGAAACACCATGGCAATATCGCGATCTTTGGGGGCGATGTCATTGACTATCCGGCCGTCAATGCTAAGAGTTCCTTCAGAAATATCTTCCAGACCGGCGACCATACGCAACGTCGTGGTTTTGCCGCAGCCGGAGGGGCCCACCAGCACGACAAACTCGCGATCTTTAATGGTCAGGTTAATGCGATTCACGGCCTGCACGCCGCCGGAATAAATCTTGGAAACTTCTTTGAGTTCGACGGTAGCCATGGATCAATAAGTTCCTCTTCGCAACGCGGCATCAGACACCACCGCCCTGATCGGAGATTCTCCGCGCTGGAAAAAATCCTCAAAACTATGTTATCATCCGTGAAACTTGGCGTAAATTCAATGGACTCTGCAATAGGCGGCGCAACGGGCACCGCGACCACAATGGCGCGCGGATTTGGCGCCAAGGTAGCAAGGTAACAAGGTAAGGCCATTCCGGACGCGGATTGTTGCGGAATTATGGCACAATATGCCCTATTGCGTAACGGATTGTACCATTCGCAGCTATATGTAAATACGCTAAATTCTACTATTCTCGGCATACCAGCATGGGGCCATCATGCTTCCGCCGCCACCGATAAGTGGCTTCAGGCGGTAAAAGTGCGGGCTGGCGGCTTGGCCGGATGGGCTGGATTCGGGCGCACAAAGCTGCACCAGAAACCGGGAATTTTGTACAGGCTCGCTGCCAACTCACTGGAACCAATATAACGGGGCAAAATTAAATCCAGCGTTTTTCCCAATTCATCGGAAATAATGTCCTGGCTCGCGCGGTGGGTCATCAACACCAGCCGCAGATGTTCTAAAAATGGATTTTTCCGCAGCGCCCGCACCAATTCCTGCCACGACATATCCGGCATGGTATCGCTGAAAAGTAACACATCGGCGGCACTTTTCGCGGCATGTTGCGCCCCGGAACCAAGGTACTCCAGTGCGCTGTGACCCGTAGGTAAACCGATCAGTTGGTTATAGATCCGAGATTCCGTAAAGGCCTCCGCAAGGGACATCAAGCGCCCGATATCGTCTTCCACAATTAAAAAACTAAGGATTTCAAAAGGTTCGTTGGTCATGCAAGTGATTCCTTAAACTTCCCCGGCGACAGCAGCGTTCCATGGCACAGCCTTGAACGTCACTATCTGTCAAATGGTCTGGATTTACGCTTATCGCGATTAGTCCTAAAACCATTACGGCGCGACTGCCAAACTATCGGCATAATTTTCCGACTTGCTTCAAAAATTGATGCCGTTTAATTTACGTTTATGGAGAATACACCTGAATTACGAATTGTCGTGCTTGGCTCCGGTACTTCGGCCGGTGTACCGATGATCGGATGTCACTGCCCGGTATGTTCCAGCCGCGACGCACGCGACCGGCGCACGCGTAGCAGTATTCTGGTTTCTTACGGGGGCCATTCGGTATTGGTGGATACCGCCCCGGAACTACGGCTGCAAGCCACTGCCAACAAAGTGGATCTGATTCACGCCGTCATTTTTACGCATGGGCATGCTGATCATATCTTCGGTTTGGATGATGTCCGCCGCTATAATACGCTTCTGGGTAGACCCCTGCCCATTTATGCGGCGGTTGAAACCATGCATACGCTGCAACGCGCCTTTTCCTATGCTTTCACCGCGCAAGGTGAAGTCGGCGTGTACCGCCCGGAATTGGAACCGCGAATCATAGATGGGCCGATGGATATATTGGGCGCGACCTGGCAACCCATCGCTTTGCCACATGGTCGCATATCGGTATCAGGCTTCCGTATCGGCAATTTCGCATATTGTACGGATTGTGCGGATATTCCTCCGCCTGCCCGCGCGATGCTCCGGAATCTTGATACTCTGATTATTGACGCCCTGCGCCCCCGCCCCCACCCGACGCACCTTTCATTTGCCCAGGCACTGGACATCATCGCCGACCTACAACCGCGCCGTGCCTATTTCACACATTTGTCACACGATGTACTGCATGAACACATTGAAGCTCATTTACCACCGCATGTTCGCGTCGCCTATGACGGACTCACGCTGGATATACTTCCCAAGAGCCTGTTCAAGTAATTGCCGCTTTGCGATGGCGCGAGTTTTGGCTCTTATCAAGCAGCGGCGAGGACGGCGCATCTCGCCAAGATGGAAATCCAAGGAGCCGGGACCTGGGACCTGAAATTCTGGATCTGGAATTTTTTGGAAGCGAAGCACTTCCAAATTCTTCTAACTTCTAACTCCTGAACCTGTTCTCTGTAACGGGCGTGGCAATTTTTCCGGGCAGGGGTATTGATGTAAGATAAAGCCATAGCAACCGCGTGGTTGCGTGTATTTTAACCGGGCCCAAGGACAGGCCCAAGGAGACAAGCTATGGATAGCGTGCCTGTGTGTTCAGCGGAAGCGTATGTTGAGCAGATGCGGGAGGTTACGGAAACGATGCTGCGTGAGGTGGCGGCGGCGGTGAACAAGGCTCCGAATGGGGCGTGGATCAATGGCCGCGAGATGGAGGTTCGAGACTTGCTGGGGGACTTCCGCCGCAAGGCCTATGAAACGGCCTTGCAGATGAGAACGGATGCGGCGCAAGCCGCTTTTTCCCCCGGTGGATGTAAAGACGTGCAAACGCCTGCGCAACAAGGGCATTGAGAATCGCAGCACAGCCACAGCCAACGGTCGTGTGGAGATTAAGCGTCTCCGGTGGCATATGAAGGGCGTTGGTAGCTGTTCACCGTTGGATGTGTTACTGGATACGGCGGAGGCGACGGTAAGTTTGGGGCTGCGGGAATTATGTGGCTGCGAGAACGCCGATGCGCGGAGCTTCGATAAAGCGGCGGATACTCTGGCGCGGGTGGGGCAGGTGCGTTTGAGCGGGGAACTATTACGACCGGTGGTGGAGGCGGAGGGCCAACGGGCCTTGGCGTTGGCGGCAATGGAGGAACTGCGTCCGGGATGGACTTCGGAGAATTGCCGAACCGCGACACCCGATGGGCGTGAAGTGCGGCGTGTCTATGTGGGGGCGGATGCGTATATGGTGTCGCTGGTAACCGATGTTGAGAAAGAGAATCGGTTGCGGAAGGTGCGTGAAAAGCGGCAAAAACGTGGGAAGAAGGTCCGTGCCCTCGGACGGAGAAAGAAAGGTGCCGATCAGCGGTGGAAGGAGGTCAAGGCGGTGACCTTCTACAGCGAGGACCTGAAGCACCGACACACATCGGTAACGGGAGGAAATTGCGATGCGTTGGGACGGGTGATGCGGCGTGACGCGGAGAATTTGGAATTCCACCGCGCGGAAGAGCGGGTGGGTAATGTGGATGGCGGCCCCTGGATTATCCGACAATTCGATAAGCGGCTGAATACCAACGCGGTGGGGCTGGACTTTTACCACCTTGGACAAAACGTGCATAAAACCAAAAACATGGTATTCGGAGAGAAAAGCCCATTGGGTGAAAAATGGGTTGGGGAGATTTTGCACGGCGTCAAGCACGAGGGCTACGAAAGGCTATGGAATGACCTGCTGGACTTGCGAAAAACCGTGCGCGGCACCAAACGGAAGGAGGTGGATCGTATCATCAACTACGTGTCGGATCGGCGGGAGATGATTCGGTATCCAGAGTTTATCGCCAAGGGCTGGCAAATCGGCAGTGGCCCGATGGAAAGCCAGTACCGCGTGTTGTCTGACCGTGTGCGTGGATCGGGAATGCGCTGGGATGCGGACAATGCCGAGGCAGTTATGGCATTGGAAGCCATGGAACAGGGCAATCAGTGGCCGCAATACTGGAAAATCGCCATGTTACACAACAATTAGACCTCGCCCGGAAAAATTGCCACGCCCGTTTTGCGGGAGGCCCAGCCCTACACCTGGCGCAGCATGGTGATCAAGGTGGCGGCCACGGTAATTTAAAGCGTACGCCGTGTGGTGCTAAAGTTCCTTGGCCACTGGCTAGCGTGTCATCTCTACCAGATAGCTGCCGCACGTCCCAACACCTTTCTCTCCACAGCCTGACAACATTAAAACCCGATCAGCCAATGGGAGTACGGGAGTATTGTACGCTGAATGGTCAAAAAACCGCAATAATATACCCAATGCACCTATACTATTACATATGTAAGAATTGCCGCTGCGCCGTGAATAATCCGGGTTAGACCCAATATTTCTGACCACCGCATGGCGTTGCGGGAGCAACCAATGGCTATAAGGTTTTACACCGCCATGAGTGCGGCTACATCCGCGCTCCAAATCCCATGGCAGATAGATTTGCCGCCGACTGCCTATTACTACAGCGCGACTTCCTAATCGCCCCCTGCGTTAATCGCGGACAAGCAGAATTCGGAAGGGCGTTTTTGGCCCTCAAAAGCCGAAGTCGCGCTGTAGTACTATAGGTAACAACTTCCATTCTTCAACCGATGACAACCGCCCGCAGAGCGTTGATATTCGTCAAGGTTGGGCCGGTTCGGATCAGGTCGCCGAGTGCATCAAACATGGTGAAACTATCGTGTTGATGAAGGACTGTGACCGGATCAAAACCTCTGGCCTTGGCCCGGCCCAAAGTGGTGGAGTCAATATACGCTCCGGCGGCATCGCCGAAACCATCTAGGCCATCAGTGTCTCCGGCGACGGCCCATACGCCTGGTAATTCATGCAGCGCCACCGCCAGACTTAGCAGAAACTCCAGATTACGGCCCCCCTTGCCACCACCAGTTTGACCGATGGTAACAGTGGTTTCACCACCTGACAGCACCACCGCTGGCGGCGCGACCGGCAGACTATGGTTTCGTATACTTCGCGCGATCCCCGCCATAGCGATACCGAGATCGCGGCTTTCCCCTTCCAATTCACCGAGCACTACGGGATGCAGCCCAAATGTAGCGGCCGTGGTCGCCGCAGCTTTTAACCCCATCATGGGAGTGGCAAGCAGACGATAGTCCGCCGTGAATTCACCCGGCTTGGGTGTCTCGGGTGCTTGCTGCAGATATCGTTCAACCGCCGCCGACAATGGAATATTATAATGACATAATATAGCGCGAACATCGGCAATGGTCGTAGTATCCGGGAAAGTTGGACCGCTGGCAATTACAGCGGGATCATCACCCGGTACGTCACTTATGGCCAGGGTCACCACGCGCGCCGGCGCCGCAGCTTGCGCGAGGCGTCCACCTTTAATGGCGGAAAGATGTTTGCGTACCGCGTTAATTTCATGGATGGTCGCTCCCGACAACAATAAGGCTTGATTTATCGCCTGTTTATCAGAGAGAGTTAACCCCGGCCCCGGCAGTGACATTAACGCGGATCCACCACCGGAAATCAACGCCAACACCAGATCCTGCGGTCCCAGACCACGCACCCGTTCCAAGATACGTTCGGCGGCTAACTTACTATTGGCATCGGGCACCGGATGCGCCGATTCCATCACTGCGATGTGACGCGTCGGCACCGCATGGCCATAACGCGTCACCACCAAGCCGGACAACGCCACCTCTGGCCACGCGGTCTCTACCGCCGCCGCCATAACCGCTGCGGATTTTCCACAACCCACCACCACACAACGTCCGGACGGTGGATGCGGCAAGTGCGCCGCAAGGACTTTGCGCGGGTCGGCACTTTGTACCGCAGCCGTAAATATAGCCAGTAAAGCCGATCGTGCTTGGGCCGGGTTCCAAATTGTACTGGTAACGCCAAGATTGGTCGTCAACGTATCAGTTTGTTTTGCCATCAGAAAAATCCCCTTCAGGCGAATGGAGTCGCACTACCAATTTCCTGCATGATGTATTAATACTTTGACACCCCGGCACGGCGTGCATCCGATTACTGCACCGGTCGTTTTGCACTCACCGCGTGCTGGTCGCCGCTGCGTTCAGTGCGTGTTGCTTTTTGTCACTGCCGATAAACATGAAAATCACCGCCGCAATGAGCAGAAAGACGCTCAGCACCAGGAATCCGGCAAAACCGCTATGCGTGCGGCCCCGAATGTAGCCTACCACGTAAGGACCAAGAAAGCCTCCCAAATTACCAAGGGCATTGATTAACCCCATGGCGGCGCCGGAGACTTCCGCCTGCAGCAGGGCGCTGGGGACGGCCCAGAATGGCCCATACGGTCCATAAACGCCGATCGCCGCCACCAGCAAAAATACCATCTGCATCAATGGCCAGTGTCCCACCAATTGGCCGCCGATAAGTCCCAATGCCCCCAGGAATAAAGGAATTGAAACATGCATCTGCCGTTTCATTCTCCGATCGGACCAGGCGGAATTCACCACCATGGCAATGAGGGCAAAGACAAACGGTATGGCACTAAGCCATCCGACCAGCCCGGATTGACCTCGTCCCGCAAAACTCTTGACAACGCTGGGCACCCACATGGTTAAACCGTAAAAGCCAGCCATCCAGAAAAAATAGGCCGAAATCAACCACAGCACCGTAGGATTGGTGAACGCCGCCCAATAGCCCGCCGACGGCGGCTTCATGGCCGCCTCCTCGGCGGTACTTTTTTCAATAAACTTGCGTTCCACATCGGATATCCATGAGGCCTCGGACGGACGATCCGAAATGAGAAACCACCACACCACCACCCAAATCAGGGGCGGCAGTCCCTGCAGAATGAAAACCCAGCGCCAGGTCATCAGCGTTAGCATCCATCCCGTCAGGGGTGTCATAAGTATCGCCGACAACGGCAGACATGTCATCCAAAGTGCGTTGGCCCTGGCACGCTCCTTTTGCGGAAACCATGTTGTCAGCAACACCAGAACCGCTGGCCAAACACCACCGGCAAAAAAGCCCAGCATAAATCGTGCGATATATAATTCCATGCGATTTTGTGCCAAGCCGGTCGCAATCGCGGGTATCGCCCACAACACCATCAGAATGGCCACCACTTTTTTGGCACTCCAGCGGCTGGCCAACATGCCGCCGGGTATCTGCAGAATCATATAGCCAACAAAAAAAATGCCGGCTGCAAATCCCGTGTCCGCCGGAGTCAACCCAAAACTCTTATTCACATAAGGGAAAACCATCGCCACATTGACCCGATCTACAAAGGCCAAGATATACATCACCACCGCCAGTGGGATAATGCGCACCCAGCGCTGCCGAGAAATCGGGTTTTCGCCTGAAGGTATTGTGGATTCCATCTGGTGGTCCTTTCTTCCGTTAACTACGAGGTTCCCAGTCCCACGGGGAGGCTGATCAGAGCGTGCCACGATGGAATGCCATGAACCTTCAGCCTCCGTTCGTATATTCGGTGGCCACTGGTCACGAAAATATCATCAAAATGCGTTCCCCCAAAGCACACGCCACGCGCCGGGTGACCACCGGGCATCGGCAAAATCGCCGATACCCGCCCGCTACGATCCAATACCTGGACGCCCAGAATTGTGGCCGCATAAATCCATCCATTACGATCCACCGCCAGTTCATGGGTGCCGCTGCCATCCGCCCACGGCGGATGTTCAAACCAATAATAAGGTTCGCAATAGCGCAAGGTTCCATCCAACTTGATCTGAAAACTATATCCGAAATGGCTGTGCTTCCTGGCGGCACAAAGCCATTGGCCGTCGGGCCGTATTATGATGCCCGCCAACGGTTTTAATCCATGTGCCACCACTATGGGTTTACCGCCCGGCTTAATAAGCCAGATGGTTCCGGAGCGCCAAGCTCGACCGGAGTTGCCTGCCACATACAATTCATGCTGCGCCGTTACTACCAGTTGCGATCCGTGCAGGTTTTGTGCAATGTCGGCAAGTGTTCCATCAGGAGAAAATGCAACCAGTCGGTTAACCGCCGACTCGGTCACATAAAGTCGTCCACGGGGGCCGAAAGCTATTCCGTCAGCCCCCGGGCTGGCTGCCGCGAAAAATCTGGGAATTCCCCGCCGCCTGAGCTGAAAGATTTTGCCGTTCTTCTGGTTAAGGAAAAATACCTGCCCCTGTTGATTCGCGGCCATCGTTCCCGGTGTTGTCAATCCGGTTGCGGCGATATGCCAATATTTTCTTGGAATCAGCATTGCTTGAAGCACCGGATTGTTCGATTTTCCAGGTTTAATGGGCTGCTTCCAATTCTTCCATAACCAGCGCATGGCGTGCGGAAGAATGGAGGCTTCTTGATTGCCGTTATGACCACCGGTACCCCAGACGTGCTGGACAGCATAACCGGCAAATTTCAAGGCATGTTCCAGGGCGAGATTACCCAGCGGCCAAGAACCCATCTGCGGCCCGGCCGGCCAATCGTCATGGGATCCGGATTGCATAAAAATCCGCAATGGCTTTGGCTCGGATTTTCGGATAATGGGCGGATACCAATTGCCGCCACGCATGTCCACAAATGTTCCAACGACGGTATTAACACGACGAAAAGCATTCGGATCCATCCAGGCTGCGGTAAATGCCCCGATGCCACCCGAACTGCCCCCGGTAATGGCCCGGTCATTGGGATTGTTGGTCAGAAGAATGGGCAAGCCGGAGGGTGTGCGGTGTTTTGCAACTGCGGGCAACACCACCCGCATGAGAAAATGCACTAAGCGATCGCTGACGCCATCAAACTCGAAACTGCGATTCCAGCGCGGGTCCATCGGCGAGCCATGGATAATGGGAACCGGTCCCCACGATACCATCTGTTGATACTGGGCGGTGGTAAGTTTGCCGACACCGGCGGGCGGCGTCACGCCACAGGAAACACCTATGCCGATGATAACTGGCATCTGCTTCTTGAAAATCAGATTATCGCAAACGGTTGAAGGTCCCCATCCATCCAGCGAGACCATCACACACGCTGGTTTTTTCGCTTTATATTCCGCAGGAACATATACGGTGATAATACGCCGCGTATCAGGAAATATGGTTTGATTTTTCAATTCAAATGAAAATACCTGGCCTTTGGGAACGTTCCGATGCGGCAATGATGACCAGGTTAAGGGATAACGGCCAATCATCGGGGTGGCCTTCCGCGACGAAGCATCTTTGGCAATAACCCCCTGCGAGGCCATTGCCATCACCGTCAGCATTACCAGGAAAGATAAAGGCACTTTTATTTTCATATTGGTAAAACCCCTACAAGCAATCTGCACTCACGGAACGAAACTGGCACCTGCAACCAACGCATTGATCCATCCGATCTACGCATTCACTGATACGCGGAATTTTGTTCATAAGCCAGCCGACGACACAGACGTCAACTTATGCAGCGGACTTTCTTGCCTCGGCTGCGCCTGAACCGTTACCAGTTAGTTAACTGGACCTATAGACCTTTCCCAGTTCCACCCCCGCCGGTTTGAGGTTGCCTTCAAAATCGATCACGGCGGTATTGGCGGTGCAGGGGAAGGCATCATGGCCCATCCACACCATAAAGCCGCCACAGGCTGGGAATCGGCTTAATGCAGCTCTGGCCGCCAGTCCCAATGCCGCCGCCTGCCGGGCCTGGCTCCAGGCGACGTACTCTTCCAGATTTTCCGGCGTGTGGCCTTTCTCTTGAATAAACTTGGGCCAGTCGATCCACCACGGATTGCGATTCCAAAGCGGATTATCCGAAGAACATGGAAAAGCCTTCAAATCACCTTTATATTTGCGAATAATCTCAGCTGAGCTGGCTCCCGGCGCGCCAAGTTCCGAATAGAACATCGAATCGCCCTTATCCCACAGCTCCTTCCAATATCCATCCACCGGCCCATCAAAATTCCAAGGGCCATGGGTATCCCAGAATACGCCTTTGCCACACTCTGGGAGATTATTGGATAAACGTGGTCCAAAGGGACTGGTCTGCAGAAACCGTCGCCCCTGATCCAGTTTTTCAATCACCTCATAAAATCGTTTGAGAATCGGATGTCGAATCGTCAATGGTTCACGATGCTTGCCGGGGTTGATTCCGTTGAGATTGTTGGCCAATTCATTACCACCACACCATAACAGTAACGCGGGATGATGCTGTCGTCGTTTAATATATGATTCGGCAATTTGGCCCATCGCCTCCACCGCAGCCGGATCCGTCGGTGGATAGCAATCAATACTGGAACTCGATAATGGAAATTCCTGCCACAGTAAAATACCCAGACGGTCACACTGCTTGTAAAAATATTCAGTTTCCAGAAAGGCCCCACCCCACACCCGCAGTATTTTCACACCCATATTGTGATAGGCATTTAATCGTTTGTCGTAGTCTTCCGTTGTCAGATCGGCAAAATTGGGACGAATGGGCGTCCAATCTATTCCGCAAAGAAATATCTCCTTGCCATTGACCGCACAGAGATAACGATCCGCTTCCGGCACCACATCCAAGTAGGCATTGGCGGTATTTTTCGCCCCTTTGTTTTTCCGCCATTCGATGTTCCGAAATCCCACAGTACGCACTTGCCGATCGATAAGATGTCCGTTGCCATCCAGCAGATCACACGTCAAACTGTACAGTTTTTGCTTCCCATGCCCATTAGGCCACCACAAGGTAACTGCTAAATCATTCCATTGCACGGGATTTCTGGCCAACGTGGCAGCGGTCATTTCCTCCTGATGCACCACCCCGGTGTCATCCGCCAGAGTCAACTGAATTTTGCGGCCACCCACGGCGGCACCGAACATTTTCAACACGCCGCGTCCCGAGGCCATGTCCACATCGGCCACAGCGCGGAATTCCCTTATTTCTCCCGCCTCCACAACTTCCAGCGTCATGGCATCCCATACCCCCACCTGCACGACCCGACTGACCCAGTCCCAACCATAATTAAACCGCGGCTTCCACTTTTTCATGTGCGAGGTGTAACCCAATTGCCCCAACCAGCGCGGCGGCGGCTGAAAGAGAATTTCCAACACATTTCCACTGGCTTTAAGATGTGGCCCCAAATCAAAATCCCAAGGATGAAAAGACCCTTCAAAACCCGCTACCATGGTACCGTTTAGAAAAATGCCGCCCCGGTAGTCCAAGCCTTCACAATGCAGTCGGAACTGCTTGCCGGAATGCAGCCATTGATCGGGAATCACTGTCTGATATACCCAATCCTCATTTTCCACCCATTGACAATCCCGTGCATTGAGGCCGACATTCCAGTCTTTAATAAGTCCGGCATTCAACAGAGCCAACTGTACCGAACCGGGCACAGTGGCCGGAATTGGACCAACTTTTTGGTCCGTGGTCTGATGAATATCGGATATGGAGGTCGCGCCGCCCAATCTTTCCATATATGGCATATATCCGGACAATTGCCATTTCAAACTGGATAAATCATACCTTTGTTTGGCCCCGGATGCTGCCGTGATGGATGGTATTGCAGCCGCCGCCCGTGGTGCCATACCGACTCCACCTAGGCCCGCCATCGCTACTGCAGTTGTTGCCAACTGCAACACGTTCCGGCGCGTCAATTCGAGCGGTTCATTGTCTTGTTTCGCTGTATTCATTTTCATTTCCTTTACTAAAATTTGTACGGCACGATCCACCGATAGTTTAAGTAATTTAACCGCTGCTTTCTTTTATTGCCAATTTCGTTTACCACTTTGCAACGTCTTGGGCGGCGCGGCGCGGGGCGCTAACGGTTAATTCAAGGGCTTTGTATTGCGCCACACCTTCCAATGTAATATGATGTTGCCGTTTAGGCAATAAGACGGGCTGGTGCAACTGCAAGTCCGGCGATTGCGCACCGTCGTGGCGTTTGAGTACTTGATAATATTGATTGCGCTGCGCTGGCGCCCAGCCGCCGTCACGAATCAAGCGGCAGATCAGTTCTTCGGATAGCCGAAAGGATGTACCGGCACTGCTGACCACATTCTCTTCCATCATCACGCTACCCATATCATTGGCTCCAAAGAACAGCGCCAATTGGCCGATCTTCGGTCCCATCGTGACCCAACTGCTTTGCAGATTGGGGATATTATCGAAATAAAGCCGGGCTAACGCCAGCATCCGCAGATATTCATTGGCATCCGCCAATCGAACCGTTCGGCCATTGTCGAATTCAAACGGTATGCCGGAATCGGGATTCCATTTACGTTTTTTATCTAACGGAGTATGGTCCGGCTGATACGTCCAATGAATAAACGCGGTGTAATGGGCTGGGGCATTGGCCAAAGCCCAATCCTGCCGCTGACGAAGGCGCCGCATGTGGTCAATGCGGTCTTCCATGGTTTCGATATGGCCGATCAACATGGTGGCACTGGTGAACATGTTAAGTTTATGCGCTTCGGCCATGACATCCAGCCATTGTTCGCCGGAACATTTACCCGGGCTGATCCGTGAGCGCACGCGATCGGAAAAAATTTCTCCGCCTCCGCCCGGCAGTGTGGCCAGCCCGGCGGCTTTGAAGCGGGCGAGGATTTCAGTCACCGGCAGAGTGAAAAATTTGGAAAATTCCACCAACTCCGGTGGACTGAAGGCGTGAATGTGAATAGCCGGGAATTTTTCCCGTATACCGTTAAGAAGCTCTTCATAATAACTGATTGGCAAAGCCGGGTTCATGCCGCCTTGCATGAGTATCTGTGTACCGCCGATACCGACCAATTCCCGGATTTTGTCGTAAATCTGCGCATAAGAAAGGCTGTAGGCGTCCGGAGCTTCAGGGTCATTTCGCTTAAATGCGCAGAAGGTACAGCGGGCGGTACATATATTGGTGTAATTGATATTTCGATCAATTACGTAGGTACGGTAATCTTCCGGATGCATCCGCTGGCTGACGGCAAACGCCCAACGCCCCAGGTCGATCAGCGGAGCCTGATGGTACAACTCATCCAATTGTTCCTCGGTAAGGCGGGCTTTACCATCCACCACCGCGTGAATATCGAAACCCGGTTTATAGCTGGTGGCCTGATGCGGCGGTGGAATAAGTAACTCGGAGTTAAATTCAATCATGGATGTCTACCTTATCCGATACCGGTGCGCCGGGACATAATAATCTTGACCGGCAGCCAACCTGCACTACGTTGATCATAGGGTTTATATCCCCGGTTCGACAAGTCCGTAAGCTGAAATAAAGAATCTTCATTGGGCGAAAAGAGCTTCCACAAATTCATCCGGATTGAACGGGGCAATATCGTCCGGTGTTTCACCCAGGCCGACAAATTTCACCGGCAGATTTAATTGTCGCCGAATGGCCACCACAATTCCCCCTTTGGCGGTGCCGTCGAGCTTGGCGAGGAATATCCCGGTCAATTCTACAGCCTTGGCAAATTCCTCGGCCTGGCGAATCGCATTCTGGCCGATCGTGGCATCAAGCACCAGCAGAGATTCATGCGGGGCGGCGGGAATAATTTTTTGCGTTACGCGGCGGATTTTTCCCAACTCCCGCATCAAATGATCTTGCGTATGCAGGCGACCCGCGGTGTCAATAATCAACACATCCATATTTCTGGCTACTGCCGCCTGACAGGCGTCAAACGCCACCGCCGCCGGATCACTACCCATCTGGTGCTTGACAATATCGACGCCAATGCGCCCAGCCCAGATGCTTAACTGCTCTACCGCCGCCGCGCGAAACGTATCACATGCCGCCACCATCACCGTTTTATTTTGATTTTTGAGGTATTGTCCCAACTTGGCAATACTGGTGGTTTTTCCAGCGCCGTTAATACCCGTGACCAGAATGACCGTCGGACCGGAAACGGCGAAGTTCAACGCGCTCGATTCCTCCGGCCAATAAGCTCGCATATCCGCCTTGAGAAAGGCCAGCACCTCGTCACCGGAACTGATGCGCCCCGCCTTCCAGGCCCCATTCAAATCCGCAATAATTTGATTAGTCGCCGCCACCCCCAGGTCAGCGCTAATGAGCCGTTGCCGCAATTCATCGAGCAGTTGCTGATCCAGCTTGCGGCCCATCAACACCGTGCGCAGCGATTCCACCAACGCGGTGCGCGTGCGCGCTAAGCCGCTGCGCAACTTCTCTACGCTTTGCCCCAAGGTTTTCTTGATAAATCCAAATGCCATAAGTTTTGTACCAGCACCAACATATTCTTACACACCTTTTGTAACGATTTCGCCCCTAAACCGCCAGCGTCGAAACGTTTCATATCTGTTCACGGTGATGCCCACAATTAGTTTAATGCCGATTTTACTACCAGCATCCGTTCTGGCAGCAGACCCTCGCAGGCCGCCGATTCGCACCACAAAAATCGGGACAAACTCTCCTCCCTGAAAGGTCACGAATTCTCCAAGTAATCAGGATGCGCACTGTATCGAATTGCGCCCCGCACTCCGGTAGCCCATATTATACTCACGTGCTGTCTGGGCGCTGGTTGTTTCCATCTTCCGCAACGCTTGATAGACGGCCACAATGGTTTCCGGAAGCGTGCTGGTCCCCGCGGTAAGGCCAACGGTAGCGACACCGTAAAACCATTGTGGATTCAAGTCATCCGCATTTTGAACATGATACGCAATAGCGCCGCGCGCCCGGCAACGCTGCGCCAGCCGCCGCGTGTTGTGGGAATTGGCCCCACCCACGACCACCACCGTATGCACCTGATCCAGTAGCTTCTCCAGTGCGTTCTGGCGGTCTTTGGTCGGCTGGCAGATGGTATCGATGAATCGGATTGTGGCCCGTGGATTTTTCTGTCGCACCGCGGCATGGATCTGGGCCGCTGATTCCGATGGGGTTGTGGTTTGACACATGATTCCCAGCCGATCATAGGGATAGGCCTGAACATGCGTTACATCCGGCAGCACATCAAAATGGACTAAATCCTCGGTGATACCCTGCACTTCCACATGGCCGGGTCGGCCTATCACCAACACATGATAACCTTCATCCCGCAGCCGCACGGCCGCCGCATGAGCTTTTTTCACTAATGGGCAGGTCGTGTCGATAAGTATTTTTCCCGCGGCTTTTAACCGCGTTCTCCGATGCGTACTAATACCATGCGCCGTAATGAGAACCTGCGGTGTGTCGGGAATTGTGGCGCGGCCATTGCCCTCCAGGGCCTGGCGGAACCCGCGTCGCTGTATCCGCCGATTAACCAGCGGATTATGCACCAATTCACCATACACGGTTACCTGCACCGGCTGGACCACGCCAGCGGTATATTCCAGGGCGTCACGTACGCCAAAACAAAGTCCCATCGCCGAAGCTCTAATTACCCGCATCATAACCTCGCTTTCACTTTGCGTTGCAAAGTTTATACCCAAAAAAATTTAGACCGACAGTTGCGGTCCAAGTGTTGCCACCGCATTATTTGCCTGAGTGGTTTTTTCCGCGTCCGCAATAACCTGCTCCAGTTGTTCCAGATATTCCAGAAAATGCCTGCGGCCTTCGGAGGTCATCCGCACCAACGTCAGGGAGCGATTATTTCGCAGGCGTTTCCAGACCTCAATGAGTCCAGCTTCCTGCAAAATTGTCAGATGCCGGCTGAGATTACCATCGGTCAGCGAGCAGACCTCCTTGAGTTCACTGAATAAAAGGCCATCCGCATGGCCGGCCAGCGATGCAATAATACTCAAACGCGCTTTTTCATGAATCACGCGATTCAACCCTTCATACGCATAGCGTCCAGGTTGCTTAAGGGATTTTATCAGATGATCGGTCATGTCCGCGCTCCAAAGTCCAATATAGAATTCCTGCGGTTATAAACTGTCCCACCGCGAATATCGCCCCCATCGTCCACGGATACAGCGTGTGGCCGCCATTAGATACCGCCAGACAAATGATGCCTGCGAGCAGATAATACGCGCCACTCCAAAATGTCGCCCGCGGCAAAATTCGACTAAGAGCAAATGCGCCCATTGAAAAAAACAGCATCCATAATGCCGGCAGCAAATGAAACAGGCTCGGAACCATGGTGTACACTACGCCGGTCAGCAGGCCGCCGGCAACCAAGCTGGGCATGAAACTTTCCACCGCCAGAAGTGTCAGGCGGTTTTGCATTTCAGAATGCATACGGCGACACCGCCATACCATTTCCACACCAATGAGCATCAGGCTCACGGTCGCCGCTCCAAGCCAAATCAACAGATAAACACCCGGATAGGCTGCGGGATGGGGCCACCAGCGCTGCTCAATGGCGGCGGCCACGATCGCAAGAACTCCGGAAACCACCGCACTGAAGCTACGATATCCGCGGAACACCTGGCTCAACGCCACCTGTGACCGAATTTCAGCAATTTGCGATAAGGCGTCGCGTAGTTCCATGGAAATCCCTTGACCGCAAAATCAACATGCCCATAAGCCTGCATCCGACCGAACGATCCAACACCATGACCTATCCATCGGCACGATGCACACTATTACTTTACACCACAAAGCATACACAATCAAGTAGCCGGCAATTGGCCATTTTTAGCGGGGCCTTCCTGGAATTAATGTGCTGGGGGCCTTTGCCCGCCCTGCGACACAGGCCCTCCGCACGCCCCTTGGAGATCAAACAACGCGGCACGGATGCTTTTTAACGGTTCTCGCCATAAAATCCTTTTTTTAGACGCAGGATGTAAACGCATGGGATTAAAACAAAAACTGGAACGAAAAATTTCTCGCTTCGCCATTCCGCATCTGACCTTATGGATAATTCTCGGGCAGGTTCTCTTTTTCATATTGCACTTTTCACAGCATCACATTATTGAGCGGGTCGATCTGGAACCTTCACTGGTGTGGGCGGGACAATGGTGGCGGATATTTTCATTTGTATTTATTCCACCCTCTTACAATGTGCTGTGGATGTTTCTCGATATTTATTTTTTCTTTCTTATTGGTACGGCATTGGAAAATACCTGGGGATCACTGCATTACAATGTCTTTCTTTTCATTGGATGGTTAGCCACCGTGGCGGCGGCGTTTCTTGTGCCCGGCGGTGCGGTTACCAGCCTTTACCTATTCGGGTCGGTGTTTTTGGCATTCGCTTTTTTATATCCCGATTTCGTTATTTACATAGCTTTTGTATTACCGGTGCGGGTGAAATATCTGGCGTGGCTGATGTGGGCATTTTACGGATGGATGTTTTTTAAAGGCGACTGGCCCCAGCGGGTGATTGTTGTCGCCGCCGTTTTGAATTTCCTGCTATTCTTTCGAACGGATATTATCAATCGCATACGCTATGGGCACCGCAAATTGGCGCAAAAAGCCGCTTCCGCTGGCGATGAACCGTTTCATCGCTGCATTATTTGCGGTATCACCGAACGCACCAACCCGGAAATGGAGTTCCGTTACTGCAACCAATGCGCCGGCACTCCCTGCTACTGCATGAATCACATTAACGCACACGAACACCGGAAAAAAGAGGCAAAGAAGTCACCTTAGTACTACAGCGCGACTTCGGCTTTTGAGGGCCAAAAACGCCCTTCCGAATTCTGCTTGTCCGCGATTAACGCAGG